>JAGRBY010000445.1 GCA_020433835.1 Anaerolineae bacterium
GCACCTGGACGAAGTTCATGTCCTAGCAAAAAAAGCGGGCTTGCAAGTAGTAGAGACCAAATTAACGAATAATCCGATAACTAATGGACACTTGCGAATGGAACCATTCCTAAAAATCATTCCACGTAGCTGGGTTGAGGGCAGTGAAAAAGTAACCAATTCGCTTTCTTTACCCTTCCAAAAAAAGTTACATACCGGTCTAGTAGCACTCTTGGCTAAGTAAGCCACATTGGTATTCGATGGATCACTTTTCAATAATTACTGTTGTCCCCCGCCTCCCACCAGCCATTGATGGCGTTGGCGATTATGCACTTAATTTAGCCCGACAGCTTCGGCAAGATTTCAATATACATACTCAGTTTGTGGTTGGCGATCCAACCTGGGAAGGCCCATCGCAGATTCAGGAGTTTCCAGTACACCGGGTAAATAGGTGTTCCAGTAAAGTCTTCATCTCTGTCTTGGAAAGACTTGATGCCTCCGCCTTGTTGCTAAACTATGTCGGTTACGGTTATGCCAAACGGGGATGTCCATTTTGGCTAAAAGAAGGATTGCAATGTTGGAAAACCACCCTTTTAGACCGTATATTGGTAACCATGTTTCATGAGGCATACGCCTCCGGGCCGCCATGGACGAGCGCGTTTTGGTTATCGTCATCACAGAAGCAAATTGTTACTCAAATATTAAGACAAAGCGATGCCTCCGTGGCCAGTAATCATATCGTTGCACAGATTTTGAATCGACTGCAATCAATTAATAATTATGCTTCGGAGATATGCCCCATCTTTTCAAGTGTAGGCGAGCCAGAGCACCCATTACCACTCCTCAGCCGCCCTCGCCGATTGGTGGTCTTTGGCACGCGCAGCGTTAGGAAACGCAGTTATGAACGGGGGCGGGAGAGGTTACAGAAACTCTGCAGGGATTTAGCAATTGAAGAAATATACGACATTGGCACTCCACTGGATCTCAATATTTCGCAATTAGTCAATTTACCCATTAAGGTTATGGGGGTACGTACCTCGGCAGAAATTAGCATCCTCTTGTCTCAGGCTGTAGCCGGTTTCACCGACTATCCTACAGAACTCTTAGCAAAATCTAGCATATTCGCTGCCTTTTGCGCCCATCGGGTAGTACCAGTTATTAGTACCCGTTCCAAGCTTTGTCAAGCGGATGGTTTGGAAGCCGGTACACATTATTGGAAGCCTGATGTTCAAGATAAGCATTTAACTATCGTTAATGCTCAAGCCATTGCTGATAAGGCGTTTGCCTGGTATCAAACTCATAATCTGGCAGCGCAAGCCAAAACGTTTAACAGGTTGTTAAGGCTACATAAACAAACATAAGCAGATAGCAAAAATTGTTAATTTGTATACAAAAGGTATTAGATTTAGATCATGACTAAGCAAAATAAGACTTATCCAGATACTGCCTTTGAAGTTACGAACAAAACAAACATCGTAGTTGAATCTAGAAATATCTGTCCCGTGTGTGGCGGAAACGGCGATATCTTCCTTACAGATTGCCAGGACTTTATTTACGGCATGACCGGTCGATGGACTTTTCAAAAGTGCCGTAATTGTTATTCCCTTTGGCTTAACCCTTGTCCGGTAAGGAAATGTATACCTGACTTATATCCAGAACAATACTACACTCACGATCAGGCATCACCCTTACTTCGAGACAAGAAAACTGCCCTAGCTCGTTTAACCCATGCCGCCAAGTTAGCTATACTAGAAAAGAAGTTCGGCTACAGAGGATTGACCAATTCAACGGACTCCCCCATTGGAATAAAGCTTGGATGGCTACTCAGTTACTTACCTATTGTAACCAATAGAGCCGGCTATACTATTCGATTTATCAGATCTTGCCCTCAAGGAAAATTACTGGAAGTTGGAGTAGGGAATGGTGGTTACGGTCAACTAATGCAGTCATTTGGTTGGCAAGTGGACGGTATAGAACCCGACGCCAAAGCGGCACAAGTGGCAAAAGAGCGAGGATTAAATGTTCAAATAGCAAGTGTAGAGGAGGCCGACATACCTCTAGAAACCTATGATGCGGTTGTTCTGCATCACGTGATGGAACATATACCCGATCCCAAAGCCGCTATACATAAATTATTAAAATCGCTCAAGCCCGGTGGCACATTGGTCAGTATTTCGCCTAATCCTGTTGGCGCAATCGCTAGAACATTTTCTAAAAAGTGGTATGCATTAGATCCGCCCAGGCACTTGGTTCTACCCAGCCCCCAAGGCTATCAAGCAATGGTTGCCCCCTACAACATACAAGTCAACATTTCAACGACTACCCAGATTTCCTTTTGGATGCTCCGAGAAAGTCTAAGTATTAAGCAAACTGGAAATGTAGGGCAATATCATGCCAAACACTTGCCGTTATTAGGTTGGTTTTTGTGCACCCTGTTTTTACCCGTATTTCCAACTATCGGTGAGGAGGTGGTTTGTGTGGTCACTAAAACATAATAACCCCATTCCGGTGTTTATTGTACATTGGAATAGGCCCAAGGAATGTATGGCCTCAGTCCAATGTTTTTTGCAGCAAAGTTTACCTGTAAAAATTTCTATTGTGGACAATGCTTCCAGTTTAGAAAATTTTCAGTTACTCCAACAACAACTACCAAATGAAGTTGAACTCATTCGATTAACAGAGAATAGAGGGTGGGGAGGTGGTTTTAATATTTTATTGAAACGCTGGCTTGAGCATCAAGACTCACCTTACTGTTTTATCAGCTCGCATGATGCTTTACCGCAAGGGGAGTGCCTACGGATGTTAGTTGACGTTATGGAGAATGATCCCGAGGTTGGCATTTGCTGTCCGGAATATGGCATCGCTGAACTGCCTAAATATTCACCGATCCGAGGTCCTTATCTGATTTCCACGGCACCTCGCCAGCCCGGCAGGATCGAGGCGGTGGATTTTGCTCACCAAACTTTATCGCTCTTTAGAAAACAATGTATTAGAGAAATTGGATTATACGATGAACGTCACTTTGCTTATGGGGATGAATACGAAATATCGCTTCGAGCTAGGCGGCACGGTTGGCAAGCGATGATTGTCTGGGGAGCGATTGTCATCAATCCGGGCTCGTGGACGCCTAAGCCCCAGTTAAGTTATTTACTAGCTCGCAATACACTTCTATTAGCCTTAACGTATGGTGGATGGCCGCACGCTATGCTTCGGACCTTTCTCATGACTCTGAACAGCTTAAAAATCTCTCTTTTCTCAAAATCTAACAAAACCAACTTTTATCCCAAAGCTCGCTTTCTAGGAATTCGGGATTTCTTGCTTGGACGTTATGGTCGTCCACCTGTTTAATCAAGAAATCGTTAACCACCCAGCAATTCGACAAACAAGGCTTATTCGATAAGTCCTTGTAAAAAGCCCTAAATGACGAAACAACACAGCAGAGTAATAGCTATAAAAAAACGCATTCTAGTATCAACGTTCTGGCGGCAGTCTGGGGTGGCAATGTCATCTCAAGCTGCTGGTTAAGCGTTGGGCGATCACTATGGTCACATCAATCGAGCTGTCACCTAAAAACCTCTTGGTTTCCACTGATTAGGCCCACTTGGGGCGGCACTGCACGCCAGTTGGACTAACTGGGCTTCGGCCTCACTATCCAAGCTCTTCGGGGCCATTTTCTGACCGACCACGTAAAATCGGCCATCAGTAAGAGGTGGGCTTGTCTCATTCGGCGAGCTTACCCTTTATCAATACTGACTAAAGCTGTCAATTCTTCCCGTTCTTCTTCTAAGGTTATTTCGTATTTTTGGCTAGTTAACCTCCTCCTTCTAGGTAACTTTTTAGGAAAAACACGTCTCTTACTATCAATCTGTCGATATTTATCCATCGTACTACGAGGACACAAAGCTTAAATGCGCCAAATTTTGAAATCAAGTGTATATCGAATTTCACCAAATATTGGATATTTATTATCGTCTATCCGCTTCAGAAGGATCTGTAAAGAACGTTTTCTAGCGACCCAAACTCAGCTAGCCAAAAAATTATTTCCTTCAGGTGAGATTTTCGTAATGTCTGGGCCGTTCAAAGGAATGAAATATTACAATGAGGTAGTTTGGGGATCAATTACACCAAAATGGTTGGGCAGTTATGAATTCGAACTACATCGAACTATTCTGGAGATATCAAACCGAGGTTACACCAATTTTATCGATATTGGTGCTGCGGAAGGGTATTATGCTGTTGGTCTAGCCAGTCTCGATCCGAACTTAAGGATTTACACATTTGATACTGATCCTTATGCCCGTCGGCTACAAAAAAAGTTAGCCCATTTAAATGGGTCCAAAAATATAACTATCGGTAAATATTGCACTTATAAGAAAATCAACCAGTTAGCCACAACCAAGACCATTTTAATCTGTGATATTGAGGGTTATGAGTATCAATTGTTAGATCCGGACCGAGCCGAAGGGTTGCTGCATTGTGACATATTAGTTGAAGTCCATGGGTTCACAGGTTTACAAGCCGCAGAAGTTGAAAGAATTCTAGTACAGCGATTTAAGCATAGTCATCGTATTCAAAGAATTGCCTCAAAGGTTCGGTGTGCAAAAGATTGGCAAAATACCTGTGGGTATCGCTTATCCAACCAAGAACTAACCATAGCTTTAAACGAACATCGATCAAATAGTCAATGTTGGTTATGGCTGACAACTCCCCAATAACCTAAAGCTTTTACACAGTTAGTTAGCAGAGTAGCATTAATAAGCCTTGTTTGATTTCTTTAAAATGAAAATTCTCTTTTCGTCACTCCATTTCTACCCCAGCATTGGCGGCAGTGAAACAAATGCTGAAATTTTGGCCGGGGAATTTACCAAACTCAATCATCAGGTGATTGTAGTAACGCAAACATCTGACTTAAACAAAGAAGAGAAGAAACGATCATTCCCGTTTCAAGTGGTTAGACAACCGTCTCCAATAGAGCTGGTTCGGCTGGTCATGTGGAGTGATGTATGCATTCACAATGGCATCATGTTGACCCAGGCATGGCCACTATTAATCATTAGAAGGCCATGGGTCATCCGCCATCAGGTATGGCTAAGGTCAATCGATGGCACTCTTGGAAAAGTTGGGGGGAATGAAAACCACTGGAAAGTTCAGTTGAAACATTTTGTTACGCGCTTTGCCACCTCTATTTCAATAAGCCACGCCATCGCTGACCACTTGCACCACCCTGCCACAGTAATACCAAACCCTTATCGTAATAATTTATTCAGGATACTCCCTAACGTTTCAAGAATAAAAGAGTTAGTTTTTTTGGGAAGACTCGTTTCAGAAAAAGGCGCTGACGTACTCCTACGGGCTTTAAGCCAATTGCAATCATACAACCTTTGTCCGCAATTAACGATCATTGGAACGGGTCCGGAACAAAAGAATTTAATCCAAATGGCAAGCGAATTGGGTATCAAACAACAAGTTGATTTTGCCGGCGTTAAAATAGGGGACCCATTAGTCAAGGCTCTTAATGAGCATCAGATCATGGTGGTCCCTTCGATCTACCACGAACCTTTTGGCGTGGTCGCTTTAGAAGGTATTGCTTGCGGTTGCGTGGTTATTGGTTCAGCAGGAGGGGGGTTAAAGGATGCAATTGGGCCGTGCGGAATGACATTTCCCAACGGAGATGTAGAAGCCTTAACCCAAGCCTTGTATAGGCTGCTCACCAAGCCTCAGCAACTCGCGGACTATCGGGCCAGAGCGGCAGTTCACCTGGCCCGCCATGACAAAACGCAGGTTGCCCGGCAATACTTACAAGTCATGGAGCAAGCATTATGGCCAACCTCTTAATTGCCGGCCTCGTTGGAGCGGCCGTAATATTTTTATTTGCGGCTCAAGATTGGCAAAGGGCGATTAAATTAGCCCTGATCCTGGTTGTACTCGAAGGGGCCTTGCGCAAATGGGTCCTACCCCAAGCCAGCGAACTGATCTACTTTCTCAAGGATATTGTTTTACTGGGGGCCTATATAAGCTATTATCATTCGCCCATCCGCCGCCAAGGAACGCCGGCTCAGAAAAGTATCTTTCAATTCTGGCTCGTCCTCATGACTTTATGGTGTATGGCCGAAGTATTTAATCCCAGACTCGGGTCCCCTG
>JAGRBY010000446.1 GCA_020433835.1 Anaerolineae bacterium
AGAGATCAAAACCCTGGTTTCTAAAAAAGTGCAAACATAGTGATTGATATTATACCACGCGAATTCCGGCAAAATTCAACCTCGACTCAGAAAAAACACGATATTATGCTATACTCAGTAGACCGCAGACTATCTTTCGATAGGGTTTTGCCGACTTAGACTGGCGGCGGTCTACGGATATCATTCTCACAACTTGAGAGGTAAACAGTTATGACAGTGGCGACAATTAATATTCAACTCGATGATGATGCGGCTCAAATTTATACAACGGCATCCGAAGAAGATCGCAAAAAAATCCAATTGCTGTTGAGTTTCTGGTTGCGAGAATTGGATTTACCTTCTGTTTCCTTGGCTGATTTAATGGATGATATTAGCGAGAAAGCGCAACAACGGGGGCTTGACTCCTGAAATAGTGGTAGCGGTAACGCCGTTTGCATCGTAAGTGGCGATAAAGATTTATTAGATTTGCATCCGTTTCGGGGTATACCTATTGTTCCTGCTCGTGAATTTTTGAATTTATAATGGTTTGATTAATACCGCTACCAAGTAAGTCACATCGACACAAATCCCCAACGATTCCTCACCCTGCCGGTTCGGGCAAACTCGCCCACCATATTTCGCCTCGGTCAATCACCAAGACTCGTCGCCTATTGAAGAAACTTGAAGCGCGGTCAACTCCGGTTCAAGCTCGGATGCTTCGGTTTCATAAACTTCATTAAGCTGGATCGTAACATCCGCGCTTTGGTAAGTGGCGACATAGGCGGCCAAAGCAGCCGTATACAACTCACTCAACGGCATATCAAGTTTTTGAGCCAACTGTTTGGCAGCCTCAAAAATTAGGTTAGGAATAGAGATATCTGTTTTCATAAGTTCAATCCTCATACGTTGCCTCGAACACCTAACCAGCGTCGCTCGGTGATATTCAGTATCTCTCGGTCGGTATGCAATACGTATAATTCTCGTTCGGGAGACTGCTCGTGCAGAGCCGTATACCCATGCATCGCTTCACGCGCATCGGGATACGTATTGACAATGGTCATATCTTCAACAATGCGCTTGCCTGACGCGGAGTGGGCTTTAATAGCCTCGACCAAGAGCCATTGATGAGGATAATGGCGACGAATTTCTTCCCATTTCATTGTTATTTCTCCCTCTGTGTAAAACAACTTACTCTATTAACCCCAACTCCCGGCCTCTGGCGACGGCCTGGGTGCGGCTGTTGACGGCTAGTTTGCCGTAGATTTGGCTGGTGTAGGATTTGACCGTGCCGACGGAGATGATGAGCGTTGCGGCGATCTGCTGGTTGGTGTTGCCTGCGGAAATAAGTTGAAGGACTTCCAACTCGCGGGGGGTGAGCTGCTCGATTAGTTCGGGCGAGGTGGGGTGGGTGTCGTCGGGGGGAGTGGGTTCGGCGGCGGGGGCCACGGTTAGCGCCGATTCGGCCAGCAGGGCGGCGATGACGGTATCGAGGTCGCTGGTTTGGCCGAGCGCGCTCGCTTCGGCTTGCGATTGATAACGGCTTAGGTGCTGTTGGGCGGTGGTTTTGGTTTGGTGATCGGCGGCGGGATGCTGATGAACCAGGGCCAGCAGGGCCAGGCTGCGATCCTTTTGGCCGGCCTGCCACAGCAGTTGGCTCAAGCCGGTTAGGATCGATAGCGTCAGCGGGGTGTACTGCATATCGGTGGACATCTCCAGCGCTTGCTGAAAATATTCGTACGCGGCTTGATAATCGCCCAGGGCGCTCGATGCCCGGCCCAAACCCGTTAGCGCGGTGGCTAATCCGCCCCGGTCATTGATTTGATAATAGAGGGTCAGCGCCTGTTCATATAATTGCTTGGCGGCTGAATGGTCATTGTCATCGGCGGCGAGTTTGGCCAGATGATTCAAAGCGACGGCCATCCCTTCAGGCTCGTCGAATTCTTGGCGGATGGCGTAGCTGGCTTCATAATGGCTTTTGGCCGTCGCGCTATCGCCCAATGCCGCCGCGACTTTGCCTAAATCGATTAAGCAATAGGCCATAAACCAGCGGTTGTCTTTGGCTTTGGCGGCATCGTAAGCCTGCCGGGCGTACTGCTGCGCCGCTTCGTAATGGCCTTGCGCCAATGCCGTACTGGTCAGCGCATAATAAGCAAAGGCGATGCTGGCCGCGTCGCCCTGCTCTTCGCTGGCTTTAAGGGTGTCATCAGCCAACTGCTGCGCTTCGGCGTAGTCGCCGCGAATAACGGCCAAAATCGCCTTACCGCCCAGGGGGTGCGTGCCCATGCCCGGCGGGGCCGAAAGATTGTGGGCGACCATTAAACTGTAGCAGCGATCAAAGCTCGTTTCCGCCGCATCGAACTGCCCCAGCCGAATACAGAGCCAGCCAAAAATCACCTGCAACTGCACCAGCGGCACGATGACCGCTTCATCCGGCATTAGCCCTTCCAGCCGGTTGACTGCTTTTTCGATGGCGTTGGCACCTTCCAGATAGCGGCTTTGAAACTGGTAGAACAGATCCAGGGAATAGGAGGCCTGATGAATTTGATCGACCAGCGCCAGTTCAACCGCCCACTGCCAGGCGGCCCGAATGTTTTCAAGCTCCGGCTTGAGCAGGATCATCGCTTGCACCTGCCCGCTGTCATCCATATTGTCCCGCTGTTGGCCAAGCAAGCCACAATAGTAGGCACAGTGGCGATCATATACCCGCGCTACATCATTGGGCGAGAGAACAAGCTGCTCGGCGGCGTATTGGCGCAGCAGTTCATGCACCTGGTAGCGGCCATCAGCCTCGGCCCGCAGCAGCGACTTATCGACCAGCGCCGACAGCGTGGCCAGTGTTGCCCCGGCTACGCGCTCGGCGGCTTCGCGTCGAAAGCTGCCGCGAAAGACCGACAGCCGCTTGAAAACATGGCGCTCGGTATCGGGCAGGCGCTGCCACGACTGCTCGAACACGGCCCGGATGCTACGCTGTCGCTCAGGCACATTGCGCAGGTTGCTGGCCAAAAAGTCGATGTTGCGCCGAATTTCCGAGGCGATGTTGCGGCAGCTTAGCAATTTAATCCAGGTCGCAGCCATCTCAAGGGCCAGCGGCGCACCTTCTACCAATCGGCAAATACGGAGGATATCGACCATCTCGTCGGTTGTTGAAAAATCGCGTCGCACGCGCTTGGCCCGGTCGATAAAAAGTTGGACAGCCCCATAACTGACCACCTCTTCCGTCAAAATCGCCTTACGCGGAAAAGGCAGCCCCGGTACGGCATACAACCATTCCTCTTGCAGGTTCAAGACCTCGCGCGATGAAACCAGCAGCTTAACGTCCGGGGCCGACTCCAAAATGCCGGCCAGCAGATCGACACCGCTGCTGCCCTTCTCGATGTCGGGGGCCAGTAAATGCTCGAAGTTATCGAGCACCAGCAGCATTTCTTTATCAAAGAGTGTGTTGAGCAGCTGCACCGTTGGATCTTCCTGGCCCGATAAGGCAATATTAAGCGCGTCGGCAATGGCCGGTACCAAAAATTCCAGAGACCGTACCGGCTGAAGAGAAACAAAGTAACTGCCGTGCGCAAAATTCGGGGCAAGGCTGGCCGCGGCCTCAATCGACAGCCGTGTTTTGCCGATGCCGCCCGGCCCGGTTAGCGTCAGCAGGCGACAAAGCGGGTCGTTGAGCAGCTTAGCAATAGCGGACACATCCTCCGCCCGGCCAATAAATGATGTCGGCGGGCGGGGGAAGTTATGGAGTTTATCGGTTGGTTGGGTAGCAGGAGAGATCATCGTAGGCATTATTATAGGGGTTTTGAGGCAACATTTCAATTTGGTTGGTTACGTTAGGGGAAACACTGAAGCACTGATGGAAATGAAAACACTGAATTTCTCTGAGTCGGATTCAAATCAGACTAACTTCAAGCGCCCCAGGGTTTAAGGCTGTATTCAGTGCAATCATACTTTTCAGTGCATCCATGTTTCAAAAAGGCTTGCAACTGAATGGTTAAAAGAGCGTAATGCATGATGTTTCGTTACATTTAGAACCGTAATCGGTTAGAGTCACTCGTTTTTCGCCATTGGTGAGAACAGGATTGGCAGGATGAGCGAATTTTAAAAATACAGAGAAAAAATCCGTCACTCCTGCGCATCTGTGTTCTTAAATTCGTTGGCTATACTCATGGCGAAACTCAGCGATACTAACGTAATTGTGAATTCGACAGTAAATATGGAGCGTCAAAGTGAACTTTGACAGACAAAGCAGAGCTTTGTCGCTCCTATGGTGTTATGGAGAGCAGGAATATGGGTGTTATTCGTCACAAAACGTGGTACGACCTGTGGGAAAATAAAGGGCGTACCTTTCAGGTAGTGCTCATCATTGCTATTGGTGCTTTTGCGATTGGCACGACGATGGGGGCTTTGGAGTTTATCAGCCGCGACATCACGACCGTTTGGCGCGGTACGACGCCGCCGATGATTGGGATGTGGGTCGATCCGCCCATCGACGACGGGATGATCGAGAGCTTGGAGGGTCTGGACGGGGTCGAAGCTCTGGAAGGACGGCTGGAAGAGGGCATCAAATGGCGGCGCAGCCCCGACGATGCCTGGCAAACGGCCGATTTGCTGGCCCGGCCCGATTACGACGATCAAAAAATCAACACCTTTGCTCTGGATCGCGGCGAATGGCCCCATCGCAAAACGATGGCCGTCGAACGCGAGCACGGGCTGGACATCGGCGATACCGTTTACCTGGAAATCGACGAGAAAGAATATCAGGTTGAGATTGGTGGGGTCATCTACAATACGATGGTTGCGCCCTCGACCTTTGGTGGCGGGCCGACTTTCTATACCACCCGCGACCGCTTTGGCCAACTAACCGGCGAATCGAACTTCGACCGCATTTTCGCCACTCTGCCCGCGTACGACCCGGACACGGCGCTGGCCGTAGCCGACGACATACAGGCTCACCTGGAGAAGCAAGATTACGAGGTCGGCGCGGCGCTACCCAACGACAGGCGCACGACATCCCCCGATGAGCATTTTATTCAAGATGATCTCGACGGTGTTTTCTATCTGTTAACCAGCCTATCGGTGGTGGCGCTGGTGTTGGGCCTTTTTTTGGTTTACAACACCATCACGGCTATCATTTCGCAGCAGGTCAACCAGATCGGCATGATGAAAGCGGTTGGGGCCGGTTTTTGGCATATTCTGAGCGTTTACTTTTTACAGGTTATGGCTTATGCCCTGCTGGCTCTGCTGCTGGCGATACCGCTGGGCGCACTCGGTGCGCAAGGGCTGCGGATATTTCTGGTTAGCCTTTTTAACATGGAACCGGGCCGATTTGGGCTGCTGCCGCACGTACTGTTAACGCAGACGGCGGTGGCGCTGCTGTCACCCTTGTTGGTGGCTGTTGTGCCTATTTTTGTGGGGGCACGCCTCACCGTCCGCGAGGCAATTAGCACCTACGGTTTGGGTGGCACGGCCGGTTTCATCGACCGTTTCCTGATCAAAATGCAGAACCTGCCGCGCAGCGTGGCGCTGATGATTAGCAACACCTTTCGCAACAAGGGGCGCGTGGTGGTTATTCAATTGACGCTGGTCGGCAGTGGGCTGGTCTTTATGATGGTGATGAATACGCAGGCGTCGCTGGTGTACACCTTTGGGGATGTTCTTTTTGAAACCTTTAAGGCCAATGTCTTTCTCAGTATGGATGACCAGGAACGGATTGAGTCTGTCGAAGAGATTGCGCTGGCCCATCCCGACGTGACCAATGTCGAGATGTGGGGCTTTGCCAGCGGCACGCTGCGCCCGATGGATCGCCCCGAAAGCAATGACGATGTCTCGGCCAGCATTCGCGGGCTGCCGGTGCCGACCGAAACCTATGTGCCGCAAATGCGGGCCGGTCGCTGGCTGGAGCCGGACGATACCTACGCGGTGGTGCTCAACCAAGAGCTGGCCGAAAAAGTCGGCGTGGGCGTGGGCGATTGGGTGACGCTCGATATTCCGCTCAAGCGCGAGTCGCATTGGCTGGTCGTTGGCTTGCTGTTTGAAGTGTTCAATGAGAATGCCGCGCACGTGCCGCGCGATACGCTGCTGAAAGAAACGCACGAGGTTGGTCGGGCCACCATCTTGCGGGTTCAAACCGCCCAGCAAGA
>JAGRBY010000447.1 GCA_020433835.1 Anaerolineae bacterium
TAGCCGATGGCATGGAGTACATGTTCGGCAATCCGGGTACCGTTGAACAGGGCTTTCTCGATGCCTTGGCCGAATACCCACAAATGAAATATATCCTCACGCTGCAAGAGTCGGTGGCGTTGACCATGGGCGATGGCTACGCGCGCGCCACTCAAAAACCAACGCTGGTTCAGATTCACAGCACGCCGGGGCTGGGTAACACCATCGGCGCAATGTACCAGGCCAAACGCGGTCACGCTCCGCTGGTGGTCATCGGTGGCGATGCCGGTCTCAAATATATGCCCATGGAAGCCCAAATGTATGGCGATCTGGTCGCCTTTGCCGAACCCGTCACCAAGTGGTCGACGATGGTTATGGATCACCGCTCACTGCTGCGTACCGTGCGACGCGCCATCAAAGTGGCAGCCACCCCTCCGATGGGGCCGGTCTACGTCTGCCTGCCGGCCGACATTTTAGATATGCCGATTGAAGAAGAAATCGTCCCGACCTCTTTCCCCTCGACTCGTGTCGTACCTGATGACAACTTTATAAAAGAAGCAGCCTCTCTCTTGGCCGCTGCCGAAAAGCCGATGATTTTTGTCGGCGATGGCGTCGCTTTTTCCGGCGCACAGGACGCAGTTGCACAGTTGGCCGAAACGCTCGGCGCGGAAGTGTGGGGCGTCGACTCCGGTGAATTGAACATCAGCTACACTCACCCGCTCTGGATGGGCCAAACCGGCCATATGTTTGGCGAAAGCAGTCTGCCGATCACCAGCAAGGGCGACGTCAATTTTGTCGTCGGCACCTACATGGTTCCGGAAGTTTTCCCGAACTTGGGCAACATCTTTGCTCCCGGTGCCAAAGTCATCCATGTCGATCTCAACGCCCACGAAATTGCCAAAAACCATCCGGTCGACCTGGGCGTCGTCAGCGATCCGAAACTGACCGTCGCCAAACTGATCGAAGCCCTTGGCTCGATAATGACCGACGAGCAGCAGGAAGCAGCACAAACGCGGGCTGCAAAAATCGGCGACGCCAACGCTGAGAAGCGCCAATCGCAAATCGAGGCCGATATGGCTGTTCGCAATGATGTGCCAATGCATCCGTCTCGATTTATGGAAGAGCTGGCCGAATACCTGCCCAAAGACGCCATCATCTTTGATGAAGCCCTAACTTCCTCTCCGGCTTTAACCCGCTATCTGCCGCCCAGCAAACCCGGCCACTTCTTCCAAACGCGGGGCGGTTCGCTAGGAGTCGGCATCCCCGGCGCGTTGGGAGCCAAACTGGCCAATCCCGGCAAAACCGTCATCGGCTTTTCCGGCGACGGCGGCAGTATGTACACCATCCAGGCCTTATGGACAGCCGCCCATCACAAAATCGACACCAAATTCGTCATCTGCAACAACCAAAGCTACATGCTGTTAAAACTGAACATCAAACAGTATTGGCAAGAGCAAGGCCTCGACCCGCACACCTTTCCCAAGCCGTTTGAACTGACCGAGCCGGTGGTTGATTTTGTCAGCATGGCCAAATCGATGGGGGTACCGGGCATCAAAGTAGAGAAACCGGATCAAGTCGGCCCGGCCATCAAAAAAGCCCTTGACCATCATGGCCCATTTCTCATCGATCTGGTCATCAGCAACGAACTACCCTAAAACATTTAACGACAGCCAAGGAGAAAACCCATGCCAACCGATCTCGTGGTCACGTCACGTCGCTATTTCTATGAAATCATGAACCAGGCCAATCGCAATACGATGGAAGAAATTCTATCATCTGACTTTGTCTTTACCCTGCCGACCCACCCCGACCCCTATCGCGGTCCGGACGGCTTTAATCAACTCGTCTCGATGCTGCACGGGGCCTTTCCCGATTTCTACATCAATCCCCAGGAAATGGTCTCTGAAGACAATACGGTAGTTACCCGCTGGCGAGGCGGCGGCACCCACAAAGGTGGCGCGCTGCACACCACCAAAGGCGATCTACCGGCCAGCGGTCGATTTTTCGAAATCGAAGGAATCACCTGGCATATCTATGACGACAAGGGACAGATTATCCGCGCCATCGGCCATGAGGATACGATGGGACTGCTAATGCAGTTGGGCGTTATGCCCGCGGCCCCGCCGGTCGAGGTATCCCCCGAGGCCGGAAAGGCGATGGTTCGCCGCTTCTTCTGCGAAATCATGAACCAGGGCAAACTTGATGTGATCGATGAAATCATCCATCCGGAGTTCTCAATCCACATGCCGCGCAACCCCGAACCATTCTTGATGTTCACGCCATTCAAGCATTCGGTCCCATTGGCCGCTAAACGTCCCAAGCCGGCGCTCCAAGGGCACGCTGCCTTTAAGGACTATGTCTCTGAGATGCGCTCGGCCTTTCCTGATCTCACCTACGATATGTTGTTAGAGGCCGCCGAAGCAGACCGTGTGGCGATCCGCTGGGAGCTAACCGGAACCCACCAAGGCAAATTTATGGGTATACCGGGCAGCGGCAAAAAGTTCGATCTTCTAGGGATTGCCATTTTTACATTTTTAGAAGGAAAGTTGTACAGCGTTAGCTTCAACGAACACGATCTGGGGCTTATGCAGCAGCTTGAACTTCTACCAGCCTAAAAATTTTAGCTCTACACATAACTACAAACCGATAAAATTTATCTCGTAAAAGGAGACTATCAAAATGCCAACTCCTGAACAAAACAACGCCATTGCCGTAGAATTTTTCGATACCGCCTGGAACAAAGGCGAAATCCGAACCGATCTCTTGCACCCGGAAGCCGTCGACCATTCAGCCGTCGGCGGCGAGAAAAAAACAGAGACGGGCGCGGAGAGCTTCAAAAAAATTGTCACTATGTTTCGCTCGGCGATGCCGGATGTAGCACTCCAAATCCACGACGAAGTTTACGCCAAGGATCGCGTGGTGCATCGCTGGGAAATCAACGGCACTGACACCGGCGGGTTTATGGGTATGCCGCCCACGAACAAACCGCTCACCTTCACCGGCACAACCATCGCCCGCTTTAAGGATGGAAAAATCATCGAGCGTTGGGCCAATGTTGATGAATTGGGCCTAATGCAACAACTGGGCATTGTGCCGCCGCCCCCCAACGACTCAAACGGCCATTAAATACCGTGAGTAGTGTGCTACCTAACTTTTGAAATTACCTATTCATATAGGTCAATTTATCCAAATCAAATCTATTAAATCTTAAGGAGACAACCATTATGTCACTTACTCCCCAAGAAAATAACGATTTAGCCATTAAGTTTTTTGAAACCGCCTGGAACACCGGTGAGATTATGGAAGACCTCATCGATCCGCAAGCAGTTGACCACTCCTCTGTGGGTGGCAAAGAAAAACAGGAAGTTGGCCCCGGAAGTTTCAAAAAAATTATTGGTATGTTTCGGGCTGCGATGCCTGACATTAAGCTGGATGTTCAGGATGAAATTTTTGTCGAGGATAAAGTTGTTCACCGCTGGGTGATGACCGGCACCGACACCGGCGGCGTCATGGGCATGCCTCCCTCGAATAAAAACTTAACCTTCTCAGGCACGACCATTGTGCGCTTTAAAGACGGAAAAATTGTCGAACGCTGGGCCAATGTCGATGAACTCGGCCTGCTGCAGCAACTCGGCGTTGCTCCGCCACCTCCCAACGCAAACTAAGATAATTCCTTGTTCGTAGTAGCGTCTGTCGCTATTCCACGAGTCAATATCGCATAAACGATTACTACGAATTCTCGTTTTCAGTGTATTGGGATGCTGCGGCTACTGTTCGCAGCATCCCCAATCAATTACTTCCATTAAAATAAGGAGATCTCAAAATGACAGCAACAGCAGCAGCAAAGAGAGAGATTATTCGCCAATTTTTTGAAGATATTTGGACGGGTCAAGATATGGAGCTGGCGGACGAAGTTCTAGACCCCGAATTCAGCTTCGTTCTCCCGTTTGTCACCCTCGAAAACCGCGAGGCTTTCAAGCAGCTTGTACTGCACAATCACGTCGCCTGGCAGGATTTGACCTATACCTTACTCGACTCCGTGGCCGATGATGACGAAAAAGGAGCCGCCTACTGGCGCTCTAAAGGAACCCACGTTAATACGTGGAATGGTATCGAGGCCACCGGCAATCAGATGTCAATTGAAGGTATCACCTTCTTTAAGTTCTCCAACGGCAAACTATCTCTAGCTCTTGTTCAAAATGATTTCACCACACTGCTCCATCAGCTTGGTGTTTCAGAATTACCGAAGAGGGGATAGTTCAGCTCGATGATTGACTATAACCTGGAGCATATCTTCAGCTTCACCGTCGAGCTAGGTGGCATGGATGTTATCGCCCCTCTGCCGGAAGGTGTTCGCGCAAATGTCTACATCAAAAGTGGTCGTGTTGAAGGGCCAAAAGTTCAGGGCGAGATCAAACCCGTCGGCGGAAACTGGTCGATTCTCCACCCTGACGGCGTGTATGAGATCAACTATCAATTGATGGTGGAGACGCCCGACCAAGCCCTAATCTACATAACGTGTGACGGCACCGGCGACTTTGGCGAGGAAGCTTACCAACAATACTTTCAAGACCCCGGCGAACGGGGACAGGGCGGGCGTGAAATGTCTCGTTATCGTCCCCATCGTACCCGGGCCAGATGTCGCACAGCCCATCCGGACTATCTGTGGCTCAATCGCTTATTTTGCTTAGGCATTGGCCAGGGCGATGCCCGAGAATGGAATGTGAATTACGACATCTACGCAGTCAGTTAATGTACGGGTAAGGATTTAAACATGGCAAAATCATCATTTGACTACATCATCATTGGGGCGGGAGCATCCGGCTGTGTACTGGCGAATCGGCTTAGCGCCAATCAGGCAAACAAGGTACTGCTGCTTGAGGCCGGGGAGACAGACACCAGCGAGCACATCCATCAGTTAGGTGGCTTCACCCAACTCTGGGGATCAGATCTCGATTGGAAGTTTACCACCGCTGAGCAAAAAGCACTGAACGACCGCCAGATTCTGATCAATCAAGGCAAAGTCATCGGCGGTAGCTCCTCGATCAACGCGATGATGCACGTGCGCGGTAATCCGCGCAATTTCGACTGCTGGCGCGAGCAAAGCAACGCCGGATGGGCATACGAGAATGTTCTGCCCTACTTCAAGAAAATCGAAGACTATGAAGGCGGCGAGTCACCGTACCACGCAACCGGCGGGCCGATGCATGTCCGTGCTTGCCCCGATATGGACGCCCGTTCTGAGCATTTCATGAACGGCGCGGTTGAGATCGGCTACGATGGCCCCTACTGGGACTATAACGGCGAACGGCAAGAGAACGGAGCCGGCCTGCTTCAGTTCAATATCACCCCAGACGGGCAGCGGCACAGCGCCGCAACCGCCTATCTCGATCCGGTCAGAGATCGGGCCAATCTGACGATCACAACCGGAGCCGAAGTCACGAAGATTCTGATCGAAAATGGAAAAGCCGTTGGCGTTGAGTACAGCCAGGGCGGTGAGACCAAACAAGTTTATGTCGATGGCGAAGTCATCGTCTGTGCCGGAACGTTTGTATCGCCTAAACTGTTGATGCTGTCGGGCATTGGGCCGGCTGACCACCTCCAAGCCAATGGCATCGACGTAACGGTTGATCTGGCGGGCGTGGGACAGAATCTGCAAGACCATCTACAACTGCCTGTTATCTATCGCTCAAACATCGAACTACCCACGCCGACACTGCTAACCGGGAATGTGCTGTTCACCTCGACCACAGACAATCGGCAAGGGGCGGTACCGAATTTGCAGTTGAACTTCATTCCAGCGGCTCCGGCACCATTACTGCCGTTCTTGCCCGATTTTGGTGGCCCGGTCTGTATTTTCCTGCCAATTATGGTTCAGCCGCAGAGTATTGGTGAGGTCAAACTGCGTTCGGCCAATCCATTCGATGCGCCGGTCATCAACCCCAATTATTTACAAGCCGAGGCCGATGTTCGGGTTTTTCGTCGGGCAGTTGAGATTATTCGCAATATCGCTGAGACAAAAGCCTTTGGCGATCTAAACGGCGGCGAACTCGCTCCCGGTGAAATGGAACTCGACGGCTTTATTCGCGGCAACGTCTCCACACTGTGGCATCCCGCCGGAACCTGCAAAAT
>JAGRBY010000448.1 GCA_020433835.1 Anaerolineae bacterium
AAGAATGGGTTGGCTCTGCTGACCGAAGATAGAAAGCAGACAGGCATTATGGGCGTCCTATCGGTGCGCGATAATATGACAATTGCCAGCCTACCCAATTATGAAAAAGGCCCTTTTCTCGATGGGCGGCAGATTCGAAAAGTTTGCGAAACGGAAAAGGGTCGTTTGGATATCAAGACCCCCAGTATGCGCCAACTGATCAAAAACTTGTCGGGCGGTAATCAGCAAAAAGTGTTGGTTTCCCGCTGGCTCCTGACCAACCCCGAAATCCTCATTGTTGATGAACCGACCCGTGGTATTGACGTTGGAGCCAAAGCCGAGATTCATAAACTGCTGTGCAAACTGGCTCAAGATGGCAAGGCCATCATTATGATTTCTTCGGAACTCCCGGAAGTGCTGGGGATGAGTGATCGCGTCCTGGTGATGCACGAAGGCAAAGTGGGGGGCATCTTTGATCGCGCCGAGGCGAATCAGCAGAATATTATGCAGGCGGCCACCGGCGGGCATGGCAGCCTTGAGCAAGAAATTGAGAACGAGATGACCAATACGGCCCAGGAGGCGGGTATTCCCTTGGTTTACGTCAACCGCCGGCCGGCCGACCTACCGGAAGGGGTGGTCTATGTGGGATCCGACTCGCTGAGTGCCGGTATTCTCCAGGCCGAATGGCTGGCCAAAGCACTCGACGGCAAGGGGAATGTAGTCATTCTGCAAGGCAACCTGGATCAGGAAGCGGGCCAACAGCGGACGGCCGGGGTCAAGCAGGTGTTCGCGCAGTACCCAGGCATCCACATCATCAAAGAGAACACAGGCAACTGGAACCGCGATCAAGGACAGGCTTTGATGGAGCGGTGGCTGGCAAGTGGTGTCCAGATTGATGCGGTCGCCTCAAATAACGATGAGATGGCCATTGGAGCGTTGAGCGCCATTGAAGCCGCCGGGAAACTGGGTAAAATCCTGGTGGCCGGGGTGGATGGCACTCAGGATGCGCTGGCCGAGATGGACAAAGGCCGCTTGGATATGACGGTCTTTCAGAATGCGGCCGGACAGGGTGAAAGCAGCATCAAAGCAGCCATCGCTCTGGCTCGGGGCGAAGCGATCGACCAGATCACCGACGTCCCCTTCGAACCCGTCACCCCTAAAAACTACAAAGCATATATGAATGGTGGCTCCGCTAAAGTAGCCGGCGCCAAACCGAATGGTAACAAGCCCAGCAGCAACAAGCCAATCACCATTGGGGTGAGTGCGGTGTTTGACGACCCGTGGCTGACCACCTTGCGGAACGCCATGAGCGCCTACGCCGAAACCCAAGAAGGGGTGACGTTGGTGATGGTCGACTCGGAAGAGAAAGTGGCGATTCAGCTGGGTCAAGTGGAAGAGTTCGTCACGCAGGGTGTGGATGTAATCGTTCTCATCCCGGCTAAAACCGATTAAAAATCACCAAAACAGAACTTATGCAGTTCCAAAGTGACAGTCACTAAGTGACTGCCACCTGAGTCTGCTGGGTGTCCAATCTCCCTAAAATATTGGACACATTCATTCAAAGGAAACTATGTAGAAGGAGTTCAATGATGCAAGAAGCAGTAACACCCACAGAATCAGCCACAAAAACGTTTGACCGGGAGTGGTTCAGTGAATTTATCAGAACCTATGCCATTGTGTTCATTTTTTTGGCTATGGTGATCGGCTTGAGCCTCCTATCAGATGCCTTCCTGCAGCCTCGCAATTTGCTCAATGTAGTGCGTCAAATCTCGGTCATGGGAGTGATTGCCATTGGCGTCACTATGGTCATTATTACAACCGGGATTGACTTGTCATCGGGGTCGGTCTTGGCTTTGTCGGCGGTGGTGGCCGCCAGTTTAGCCCAACGACCGGATTGGCAAAGTGCCAAATACCCCGGCTTGAACCTGCCGGTCATCGTGCCGATTTTAGCTGGATTGGGAGTTGGGGCGCTGTGTGGGGCGATTAACGGGGGCTTGATAGCGCGATTTAAGATACCACCGTTTATTGCTACTCTGGGCATGTTTACGGCCGCTCGCGGCGCGGCCCTGCTCTACTCCGAAAGACCGGTCAGCGGTCTAACCGACACCTACAACTACATCGGCCAGGGTGAAATTTTGAAAGTCATCCCCATTCCCGACCAGCCCCCCTTGGGCCTGCCGGTACCCGTTATCATTCTCGTGCTGGTTGCCGTCGGTGCGCACATCATGCTCAACAACACCCGCTTTGGCCGCCATATTTATGCGGTCGGGGGCAATGTCCAAGCCGCCTTGATTTCGGGGTTGAACGTCAAGATGATC
The DNA here is from genome assembly GCA_020433835.1 of Anaerolineae bacterium. The sequence continues at coordinate 2,298 of JAGRBY010000448.1, forward strand.
TTGGTTAGCGTTTATACGATCGCAGGTCTGTTAGCCGGGTTGGCCGGAATCGTGTTATCGTCGCGGATCGGGTCAGGGCAACCCGGCCTGGCGGTGGGCATTGAGTTGGATGCCATCGCCGCCGCCGTTATCGGCGGCACCAGCCTATCCGGGGGTATCGGAACCATTTGGGGCACCATCATCGGCGCGTTGATCATTGGCGTCCTCAACAACGGGATGGACCTTTTGAATGTATCCGCCTACTGGCAGACCATTTTCAAAGGCATCATCATCGTCGTCGCCGTCATTATCGATGAGCGCAAGAATCGCTAGGATACGCATTTAGTTGCTTGCCTATTTGAGTTAAGTAATTGGTAAATGGTAATTGGGTATTCAATCTCTAATGACTAATTACAAAGTCGCATTTCGCTAGTGTTTAAAATTTCGAAATCCTTAAGCTAAAGGAAAATTACTATGACAGACAAATCCTCGCTGGCCGGTAAATATGCCATTGTCACCGGCAGTACTCAGGGGTTGGGCGAAGCCACAGCTCGATTGTTCATCGAGCGCGGCGCTGCCGGCCTCATCATTTGCGGGCGCAGTGCCGAACGCGGTCAGGCGCTGGCAGATGAACTCGCCACCGATCAGTGTGCCGTCCATTTTGTGGAGGCTGATCTGGCCAATATAGATGACTGTCGGCGCATCGTCGCCGCCGCCGATGAACATTTTGGTACGCTGCATATTCTGGTCAACGTAGCCGGCGTCTCCACCCGAGGCACCATCTGGGATACCAGCCCCGAATTGTGGGACTGGCTGATGGCCGTCAATGTCCGCGCCCCTTTTGTGTTGATCCAGGAGTCGATCAAAATTATGCGGCGTGACGGCATCGCCGGGTCCATCGTCAATGTTGGCAGCCTGGCCGCCTATGGCAACGTGCCTATTCTGATGGCCTATGCCGTTTCCAAAGGCGCACTGGTTACGCTGACCAAAAACGTGGCCTATTCCATTATGCGTAACCACATTCGGGTCAACACCCTCAACATCGGCTGGATGGACACCCCCGGTGAAGATGCCATCCAGCGCAAATATCACGGCGCAGAGGACGGCTGGCTGGAGCAAGCCGAGACCACCCAGCCCTTTGGCCGGCTGCTCAAACCGCAAGAAGTGGCCCGCGCCATCGCCTTTATGGCCTCCGATGAGTCGGGTATGATGACCGGCTCGATTGTCGATTTCGATCAATCGGTCATGGGCGCCGGCCCGCAACCGGTGCCGCCGGCGGAGGTGATGGAATCATGATTAACGTTGGTGTTATTGGTTCAGGCGGGATGGGCGGCCGCCACATTCGCAATCTGGCCACGCAAACGCCTGCTCAAGTGGTCGCCATCATGGATCTTGATCGGCAGCGGGCCGAGGCTGTCGCCGCTCAAACCGGCGGCGGAAAAGTCTACACCGATATGGCGGACTTGATCGCAGACCCTAAAGTTGAAGCAGTCGTTATTGCCTCACCGGATCCGTTCCACGCTGAGGCGGTTCTGGCTTGTATCGAAGCCGGCAAACCGGCTTTGTGTGAGAAACCGCTGGCCACCACTCTGGCCGATGCCAAAAATGTACTCGAGGCTGAGATGACCGCCGGAAAGCGTCTGGTTCAACTGGCCTTTATGCGCGAGTACGATCCGGCGCATCAGGCCGTCAAAGCGAGCGCGGAGAACGGTGAACTGGGACAGTTGCTCATGTTTCACGGGATACACAGCGGCTACGGCGTGGGCCACTCTCGTACCACAGACGATGTTATCATCAACTCGGCCGTTCACGATATTCACTCAGCGCGCTGGCTGCTCAATCAAGAGATCGCCCAGGTTTACGTGCAGCGGGTCGTGGCCGATACCTCGCGACCGGAAACCTGCCGGCTGCTGCTGGTCCAACTGACCTTTCAAGACGGTAGTTTGGGCTTCATCGAAGTCAACGCCGACTCAAGCTATGGCTATCAAGTCGATGTCGATCTGGTGGGGTCTGACGGCTCCATCCGTACGGCCCGAGCGGCTGCCTCGACGGTTCGCAAAGCCGGTCAGGAGTTCCAAGCGATCGACGAGGATTGGTTAGTGCGGTTTGATGTCGCCTACGTCTATGAAGTTCAGGCGTGGATTCAATCTCTTATTAAAGACACACCGACCGGGCCTTCCATCTGGGATGGCTATGCCGCTATGATTGTGGCGGATGCATGCATCCAGTCAGCCAAAACAGGCCAGCCCCAGGCTGTGCCGACATTGGAACGACCGGCGATGTACGCTCGGTAACACACATAATAAATTGGAGATTAATGGCATGGCCCATTCAACAACACCAAGAAAATTACGGCTTGGGATGGTCGGCGGCGGGCCGGGGTCGAACATTGGCGAGACTCACCGTTACGCCGCTCGCTTCGACGGCCGCTACAACCTGGTGACCGGTGTCTTTGCCTCATCAACCGAACGTAGCCGGGACTTTGCCGCTACGCTGGACATCGCGCCCGACCGTCGCTACGGCACCTGGCAAGAGATGGCCGAACAGGAAGCGCAGCGAGAGGACGGCATCGAGGTTGTGGCCATCATGACACCTAATAACACCCACTACCCGGTGGCCAAAGGCTTTCTGGAACAGGGCATCAACATCATCTGCGACAAACCACTGACCACCACATTAGAAGATGCCCTGGACCTGTTGCGCCTGACCCGCGAAACCGGTCTGGTTTTCGGCGTGACCTACAACTACACCGGCTACCCGATGGTTCGCCAGGCCCGGGCTATGATCCGCAACGGCGATCTGGGCAAGATCAGGCTGGTACAGGTCGAGCACGCTTCGGGCTGGGCCTCCACGCTGCTGGAAGCGGAAGGTCACAAACAGGCCATCTGGCGCACCACGCCAAGTATCGCCGGGAAATCGAGCGTGGTTGGTGATCTGGGCACCCATGCCCATCATCTGGCCCGCTTTATCACCGGCCTTGAAATCAACGAGGTCTCAGCCGAACTATCAACCATCGTACCGGGCCGCCAGACGGATGACAACGCTCATATTAAACTGCGTTTCGACAACGGGGCCAAAGGTATGATGTGGGCCAGCATGGTCGCGGCGGGCCACTTGCATGGACAGCGCATCCGGGTTTATGGGGAACATAGCAGCCTGGAGTGGATCCAAGAGGAGCCGGAGCAGCTGATCTTCCGGCCCGTCGATGGCCCGATTCAAACCCTGTCGCGTGGTTTCGGCTGGCTGTCGCCGGAGGCCCAACACGCTTCCCGGCTATGGCCCGGCCATCCGGAAGGTTTCCTGGCCGCATTCGCCAATATCTACTCCGACATTGCCGATGCTATCATCGACCGCCAAACCGACACATCAAACGCTCTCTTCCCAACCGTCGAGGATGGAGTACTGGGCGTCAGGTTCGTCGATGCTGCCGTTGAATCGAACGAACAAGGTGGTCGCTGGGTTGATGCTACCTTGGCCTTATAAATTTACACGGTTTGCACAAATCGAACTTACCTTTGAGAGGATACTTTCATGATTAAATTTGCACTCTTCGGTGCCGGATTTATCGGCACGGCCCACGGCCATAACATCGCCAACCATCCCCATGCCGACCTGAGGTATATTTATGATGTGAATACTGAGGCGGCAATGCAGTTAGCCACTCGACTTGGATCCCACGTGGCCGCCAGCCCGATGGAAATTTGGAACTCAGATGTCGATGCCGTACTCATCGCCTCATCAACCAACACCCACGCCGATTTATTGAGCGGTGCTATCAGAGCTAAAAAAGCAGTCTACTGCGAAAAACCAATCGACCTG
>JAGRBY010000449.1 GCA_020433835.1 Anaerolineae bacterium
GCGCGAGTTGGAACATATGATGCAGCACACTGTCTTGCCGTTGCTGATCGAGCGGATGGGTGGCGCCAAAGCGATGGCCGTCCGTGTTCTGCGCACCTGCGCCGTGGGCGAGAGTAACGTTGACCGACTCATCGGCGATTTGATGATCACCGCCAACCCTACGGTTGGTCTGGCCGCGCACGCTGGCCAAACCGATGTACGGATTACCGCCAAGGCCGATACCCAAGCCGAAGCCGAGGCCCTCATTGCGCCGGTAGAAGCCGAACTGCGCCAGCGACTGGGTGTCGCTGTCTACGGCATCGACAAAGAGACTGTTCCGGAGGTGGTCGGTCGGTTGTTGGTCGCCCACGATTTACAGTTAGGCGTGGTCGATACGCTAACCGGCGGAGAAATCGCCACCGATTTGACCGGGGCCGGTTTTGCCGATCGCTTGACCACCAACCTACATAGGCTAAGTGTGACCGAGGCTATTCAGCAGCTTGGCTTGCCGGCGGACACATCGCTCGATGGCGCTCATGGAATAGAACTGGCAGCAGCGCTCGCCAAAGCCGTTGCGCCGCCGAACGGTGTCGGGCTGGCCCTCGTCGGCCCACTGACCAGCGGCGAGGCCGACAATATGTCCTTTATTGCGGTTCACGGGCCAGAAGATGTGCACCTGACCGAGATTGGACGTGGCTACAGCGGCACAACATATGTGCATCGCTGGTTGACGATTCAAAGTCTGGATCGTGTGCGACGCGTGGTGCTGAAGCAATTGGAGTCGGCAGCGGACTAGAGCAAGAAGATTAGAGATTGCTGTAACCATAATCCCCCAATCTCTAATCTCTTTATAAATTAGTATGAAGAAGATGCGATGACAACAACCCAATTTGTTCTGCTAGCGACTGGCACGCCCCGTTATAGGCCGGGTCGCGCCCAACAGGCATCGGCTGTTGTTGTTGATGATCGAGCTTACCTCATAGATTGCGGCGATGGAGCCATGATCCGCATCGCTGAAACCATCGACAAGGGCATCGAAGCGCTGAGTTTCACCCGCTTGACCCATCTGTTTCTGACGCATCTACACCCTGATCACACGTGTGGGCTGCCGGGTCTGTTAATTGGCCCCTGGGTCATGCGTCGCAAGGCCACGTTGCATATTTACGGCCCTTCGGGAACCCAAGCTCTAGTCGATGGTTTGCTCGCTGCTTATAAGGGCGGCATCGATGCCCATCGTCACGGCTTGGCACCGCTCAACCACCCGCTGGCCATTGAGGTTCACGAATATACAGCCGGCGAGATTTATCGCGACGATAAGGTTACGGTTACTGCTTTCCCGGTTGACCACGGTAACTTGGAAGTATATGGCCTAAAGTTCGTCACGCCCGATAAAATCATTGTCCACTCAGCCGATACCCGACCGACGCCATCGCTGCTGGAACACGCTCGCGACTGCGATATTCTGATCCACGAAGTCTATCTGCGGCAGAGTTTGCTCGACACCTTCGGCCCGGAGTGGCAACGTTATCACACAGCCATGCATACCTCAGAGATAGAATTGGCCGAAATTGCCAACCAGACACGTCCCAAGCTGCTCGTCCTCAACCACCAGATGATTTGGGGTGATCATACCATCGCGGAGTTGATGGCTGAACTAACCGGCCGTTACGATGGGGCAGTGGTTTATGGTCGTGACCTGGATGTTTTTACGTAATTCGTTATTTGTGTCGTTTGAGGTTGCGTGATAGGGGGTTTTGATCGTCACGGTACATAGAAAAGGCCGATTTCATGAAGCTTTTTATGAAACCGGCCTTTGGGGTAACTGTGTAGTGGTTGTATGAAAACTATTTTATAATCAGCGGAAAATAAATATTCGGATTGTCACGGCCCTCTATTTGATCTTCGGTAATGGTGAAGGTGAAACCCTCACTGTTGTCAGATGTTTCCGGATTGCTGAGAGAGGCGGTATCAGATGGAATACCGTAAGCATCAACCAAGAAGTTAAAACTTTTTGGAGTTTGGAGCCCGATTTCAAAGTTAATGGTAAAACTGCCACCGGCAGGGATATCGTTGGGCACAGAAACTGTAGCGCCCACACCGGCTGGCCCGCCATCAGCATTAAGAACCACGTTATTACGAGTCAGCGTTACCACCTTAAAGAAGATATTTGTAAGCGAATTTGAAGAGATATTGGTAAACTGTGCCGAGATAGTAAAAACACCGACTGGAGCATTTTCAACTGGAGTGGGGTTGTAGCTTGTACTTGTTCCCTGTAATTGGAGCAAACTATTGACCAGTTGAGCACTTTGCTGGGCCTCAAATGCGCCCATATCACAAACCGAAACGTTATCGCCATCGCCATCTTTAGGGCGGGGTTGATCGCGTTGATCCTCAGAGGGGCAGGAGGTGTTATCCCCTTTATCCAGGGCTGGACTGTTGGCTTGCAGCGCTTGCGTAGCAGTAGGGCCACCATTATCAGCCAGTGGCTTAAGTAAGGGGTTGACGCCTGACAGGTCACTGGGTTCACTCAAACCGCAGGTGCTGTCGCTGTCAAGGTTATGGCCCAGACTGGTTATGCCTCCCAAACAGTCAGAAGTAGCATTATTAGCTACAATAGTGTTAACAAGTTCTGCCGCGCCTTGAATACCCCCACCTGGACCAACGAACTCTAAATTGCTACTGACGGTACTGTTTTCAAGACGTAACTGACCGCCTTCAGCATTGAAGATACCTGCTCCATGCCGCCCCGTATTATTACTTATGGTACTGTTAATTAGTTTGGCCTCGCCTTCAGGCTGATTAGTTATACCTCCACCATCAAAGCGGCTCCAGTTACCGCTGAGTGTACTTTTGTCTAGCAGTAGGATGCCTGAATTATAAATTGCGCCACCACTGCCTGCACTATTATCTTTTATAGTACTAGCAATGAGGGTAGCGATATTACTATTGTAGAGAGCGCCACCCCAACTATAAATAACTGAATTATCCTTAAGGAGGCTATGCTCAATGGTTAAGACACCGCTGTTGGCAATACCAGCCCCTGGGTTCGATGCAAAATCGTTTGTATAATTGTTGGCAACGATGCTCTCCGTAATGTGGAGATAGCCTTGATCGTTCTTGATACCACCGCCTTCAAAAAGAGCGCTACCATTTTGGATTGTTACCTGTGCCATCTTGACATCAACCGCTTCTACAATGTGAAAGACTCGATCAAGCTGATTGCCATCGATGAGAGTAGTATCTGCTCCCGCACCGGAAATTGTTATATCATCGGTGATATCCAAATCGCCTGTGGCAGCCGCATCTTCATCCGGCCCGTCGATGGTGAGTAAATACGTACCAGCCGGAATTGTAACAAGATCATGGCCGGGTTGTGAATTGGCGGCGATAATGGCTTCCCGCAGAGAACAATCGGTAACATCACAACTGCCGTCTGCTGTATCCTCAACTTTGGTGACGATGAGCGGGCTGAACTCAAACGCACCGATGTCACAGCCGGCTCCTTGTGGTCGGGTGACGCCACGCTGATCAGTGGCAACCGCACATTGATTCGCAGGTATCTGATCGATGGCTGGGCTGCCATATTGCAAGGCCTGGGTTTGGGTTGCGCCTCCATTGTTGGTCAAAAGAGCCAGCAGCGAATCGGCCGTGAGTGAGACATTGCAAGTACCATCGCTATCAAGATTGTAGCCACCATCCGTGATCATGCCATCGCAGTCAGCGTTGCTATTATTGGCTATGATACTGCCCTTGACATCCGCTGTGCCGCTCAATCCACCAGCTAGACTTGCTTCTTCTGAGGTGTTATTACTAATTGTGCTGTTAATTACGAATAAGTTTCCGCCGTTAGCGATACCCCCAATGTTATTTTGCGAAGAGTTGCCGCTGACAGTGCTATTAACCAACGTTAGTGTGCCTTCGCTGTTGCGAACACCTCCGCCACCTGCATCGAAACCGGTATTACCGCTAATGGTAGTATTAGAGATAGTCACGATGCCAAAATTTAAATTGTGGATACCTGCCCCCTCGCTATTGTTGCTGAGGGAACTGGTTGTCACGGCTAGAGTGCCACCATCATTTGTTATACCACCACCAGTAAAGCGAGCAAAATTGTTGTCAATTGTACTGTTACTAACCGATAGTATATTTGTGTTATAAATGCCACCCCCTACGGCAGGGCTATTGTCACTAATAGTGCTGTTGATTACAGAAGCTTCGCCCTCGTTATATATACCACCACCGCGAACTGTGGTAGGGAGATTGTTATGAGTTACCTCACTATTTTCAAGCGTTAACTGACCACTATTGTAAATACCCCCCCCATCGCCTCCAAAGCCTGATCTAAGATTCTCAGTAATTTTGCTGTTGGCGATGTAGAGTAAGCCATTATCGTTGCGGACACCTCCGCCGTGAACATTAGCGGTGCCATCATCATTTCCATTTCGGACGGTGACATTAGAAATTTCCACATTAGCTCCAATAATGTGAAATACCCTATCAAGTTGGTTACCGTCGATGATAGTAGTATCCGCGCCCGCGCCGAAAAGTGTTACATCGTCGGTGATATCCAGATCGCCTGTGGCAGCCGCATCTTCGTCTAGACCGATGATTGTCAATGTGTAGGTACCAGATGGAATATTTATAGTGGCTAAGCCAGGAGATGCATTGGCTTCTTGAATGGAAGCTCGTAAGGTGCATTCTGGTTGGCCCCCCACTATAAACCCAGTATCACATCCACCATCGCCCAGATTAATATCCACCCGATCTTCAGTGGAGTTAATCAACAATGATAGATTTGCACCCGTCACAGTTTCCGGAGTCGTGGCGAGAGTCCTAGTCTCCGTATCGGCCAGTGCTATCCCCCTAGTTATCAGAAAAACAATGGTTAAGAGTGTAAAAACTGTAACCTTTCGAAACATCGTTGTTCTCCTTGTACACGCTACGGTACATGCATGCTATGTACCGATAAGATAACTTGATCTAAGGATCAATTTCTGAACCAATCTTTTTTTAACAACTCCTTTCCTAAGAAAGGCCTTGATTGAAAATAAAAAAGAGTGGCAATTCCACTCTTAAAAAACTTTTTTTATAAAATAATAAATAGATATCTGTGTTTTTTTTCTGTAAGGATAGATTTGGAAAGTTGAACATGAGAGACTTTTCCAAAAGAGCTATTTTTTGCTAATTCTTATGTTGGGCATCAAAGGTGTAAATAAGCGATTAAGGAATGGCGATAGAGGGGGGGATAATTCAGTGTGCAGAATTCTATATCAAGCTAATATATTGCCAGTATAGGGGAAAACTTGGCCCAACACACCAGGCACGTGGTTAGTTTATCAACTACTCACGCCGCCAGTTTTTTTTTGCTCATATGATGCAAGCCAGGTGTACAGTGGGTAATTACATCTCTCGAAGTCCATAACACACCACGCTTGTGCAATATAGCGGCGTAGGGTACAATTCAAGAGCCAAGCTTTTGTTCTCCAACGCAACCGTACAAGTTAACGAAAAGTTAATAATTAATCAATGAGGAGGAACTCATGCAAGTTAATCCTGGTATCTTTAAAGCTTACGATATTCGAGGCATTTACCCCGATGATCTAAATGAAGATGTTGCCTATGCTATTGGGCGTGCTTTTGCCTCATTCCTTAAGGTTGACACCGTTATTGTTGGGCGCGACATGCGTCTTTCCAGTCCGGCAATATTTCAGGCTGTCACGCAAGGCTTAATGAAACAAGGAGCCAACGTCATCAATATCGGCATGGTCAGCACTGACCAGTATTACTATGCCTGTGCCAATTTGGGTCACGCCGGAATGATGGTTACGGCCTCTCACAACCCGGCTCAGTACAGCGGCTTCAAAATGGTTAAGAAAATGCCGCAACTGCTAAGCGGTGATGAAGGCATCCAAGACCTGCGTCGCATTGTAGAAAATGACGATTTCGCTACGCCTACCGGTCAGGGCACCATGACCGAAATAGACCTCAGCGAAGATTTCGTCAACATGGTTTTAACCCTGATCGATGTCGATGGGCTGCGCCCGCTCAAAGTTATTGCCGATACCGGCAACGGCATGGTCGGCCCCATCCTTAAGCGCGTGTACGAGCGGCT
>JAGRBY010000044.1 GCA_020433835.1 Anaerolineae bacterium
CACAAATTAATCCTTTACCGGTCAGATGCGTCTCTATAAAGCGATTGAGCGCCTGCTTGTTTTGCTCGTAGGTCAGCTCACGCAGCAACGCAACTTCGATTTTGCGGGCGGGCCTGCCATTACGCGCGGGTTCCAGATCTTCTGCCATTTGCCAGAGGGCTTGCCGCTCCGCTTCAGTAATGGCACCCTGATGTGCCGCCCGCTCACTGCCCAGCGCCTTAACCAATGCCGGCGCATGTTCCGGGTCACGAACCCAGGTCTCGACAACATCGCCCTTGCCACGATAGTCGTGCGCTTTATCACCATAAATATCGAGATGGCGTCCGATGATGGTCTGCTTTTTGGTCGCCTTGTCATAGGCCGTCTCTTCATACTGATGCACCAGATAGCGCTGGTCGCCGTCACTGATCGTCCAGTAGCGGCGCTTGTCCTTTTGCGAGGTGGCCTGGTTGGATAAAACAATGCCGTGGTAGCGCGAAACGACCATCTGACCATTGTCCATCTTCAAATGGTAGCTCTGCTGGTGATCTTTGTCGCGCAGCGTGAATCCGTCCTGACTCTCCCAAAGCCGCAGCCGGTCGGACAAGGCTTCCCCGGCCTTCTCAAAATGTCTCAGCAATGTCTGCCAGAATTTGAGATTGGCGGGTAGTGCTTCTTGGCGAATGACAGGCCGTTTTTGATTCGCTTTCTCAAGTAGCCGGAGTTGCGCGATAGGGGCTGTCCCTGCTTCGAGCAGCGCCAGCCCCTCCGGATCTTCCAGCCTGAAAAGTTCCTTTGCCTCCAGCTCACGGCGCAGCTCGTCGCTGATGATGCCCTTGTTCAACCCCTTGCGGTGGTCGATGGCAACGGTACAGAGGCGCTGCCCCACATGGATGAGGCACTGGTTGGACTGATAGGCGGCGGCTCCCTGCGCAGAGTCGCCCCTTGCCCGCGAGACGGTCGCCGCGTGCAAATGAAAATGCGCCTCACCCATGTGACAGGCCTCGCCTGTTCGCTACGACCTTGCAATCCCAGCTCTCACATGCTGTTTCTCTTTTCACCAGTAACCTCCCCGTTTTTCGGTTGCTGCTGTATGGCCCCCTTCACCAAGGCTCCGGTGGCCTATCCGTCAGGGCTTCCCTGCCTTCGTTCGGCCTGCGAGCCTCTGAAGCCAGGGAAGCCCTGACGGACGATTCTGCCTCTGCATCCCTTTCCCGTTATGCTGGTGTTGTCGTTCTGACTCACTCACGGGAAGCTTCAGCAGAAAAAGCGGTGCGCTTTGCAAGCGCAAAGTATCCTGTGTTCCGAGGGAACACGCCGCTAGTTGTAGCGTTTGTGCCACCAACCACCGCCGCTGTCCACCCTCGTGCGCTGCCGTCAGGAAGCGCACTTACAACTATTGTCATTTTTTTCCGCAAGCTCCAAAAAAGCGCCAATAGTTTCTCGTGCGCCGGCTGCGCCGGAAATGCCGCCCGTGCCGGGCGAGTCACGCCGGATCTGTCGCACGGGTGAAAAGAGAGAGCGTTCCATCCCGTTAGCGATCCAGCTCCATCTGCCGTTCTTGCTCTTGCGTCTGCTCCTGCTCCGGCCCCTGGTCGTGCTGTTCCGGTGTATCGGGTCGGAACAGCTCCTCACGGCCATCACGCTCGAATGCTTGCTCCTGTCCAGGCTCCGGTTCCGGCTGCTCAGATGCACCAAATAAGGCTTCGCGCCCGTCACGTTCGATGCTCTGTGCCGGCTCGTCCGCTGTCCGTTGCACGTTATCATTGGTAGGCGGTGCCTGATGCAACGCTTGCAGGCTGCTTGCTTCCTCACGCGTGGCACCCGTGCGCTGCTGATCCTGTTGCAGCGTATTCAGCACCTGGCTTTCTTCTCTGCTTTGTCCGGTCTGCACCTGATCGTGGCGGAAAGCATCGAGACTCTGCGCTTCGGCGTCCGGTGCCGGTGTGACCGGCTCTGCCAGTTGTGCCGCGCGTTCCTGGCCATAACGGAGCATGGCGTCGGCGAACTCCACGATGTCGGGAGCGGATGGTCGCCCAATATTGGGGCCTGGAGAGAGATTTCCAAGCTCGGCTTCGGACATATCTTCGTAAAACTGTTCCGGGTTGGTTGCGGCATTTGGATTTGCCATTGTGGTTGCGTCCTGACCTGCCTCTGACGGACAGATGATGAAGATGGTTCATGCCATCTTGCGACGGAGATGCGGTATCGGTTGCTGAATGGTCGCTGTGCCGTGGTAGCAGCACAGGCGGTCGGCACTTTGGTTTCCCCTCCAAAGTGCCGACCGCCTGTACATGGGCGGTTAGCCTCTACAGACTGCTACGCGTTGACGGTGGCGGTCTCTTCGTTTGTCCCCATTGTCTCGGCGACGGTGGCTTCGATGTCGCCGGGTCGAATGCCCAGCGTCTCCATGATGGGCGGGATGGGTGTGACCGGGAAGCCCATCGTTTGAGTGACGGAGGGTGTGCCGGCACCGAAGGCTTCGTCCCGCAATTGCTTCATGACACTGGATTCGATCTCGGCGTTAATCGCAGCGAGGTGCTTTTTGCGCCGCGTATTGAAGACAAGGTTGTTATGGATCATGAGCGCCAGAGATGCCCAGAGCAGGTAATTCCGGGTGAAGCTATCGGGAAGCAGGAACCAGATGACCGCATAGCAGAGCACTGGCTCGATGACCCGGTAAAGCAGTCCATCCGAGACCTGAACGCGGATGCCTTTGATGGTGAAGGATGGCAGACTCAGCATCCAGTCGAGCCAGCTTACGCCGAAATTGTGGGAATGCCAGGGAATGTGCTGATTGTTGCGCCAGCCGATCCGTAAAATGTGAATCACGGTAACGGCAATAAAGCAGAGGACAAAGGTCCGGTTGACGGTACGGGCCTCAGCTAGCGGCTGAATGCCCGGAATGAAAGAGAGCGAGGTCTGGAGATTGGCGAAGAACATAAAGAAGCGGATCGTGATGAGGCCCATGAGCCCATGCCCCAGATTGAGTTGGTCTTCGCCAAATTCGCGGCGGGTGAATACCCGGATGGTGATGCTCATCCAGCCGACAAAGACCAGAATGACATCCTCGATGGCCCGCAATGTGGCGTGCATTCCGAGTGGGATGGTATGCATCAGCATAAATTCTGCGTTGTTGCGGGGTTCCCGTGGTTTTGATGATCCTTCGTTTATCATGTTTGTGTTCCTTATCTTTGGCTCCTGTGTTCACCTACTGGCTCACACATCGAGCGAGTTTATTCGCCTTTGCTATAGCGCTCAGGCGAAACAAGAGACGGAGGCGGTCAGGGGGGCCGCCTTCTGCGGACAGCTATTGTTTGCTTGCTTTCCACTCGAAATAGGCGAGCATGAAGCTTTCAGCGGTGGTGTTTCTGGGCAGGGTCACTTCGCCATCCATCATGAAATCCGCTGCATCCTGCCAGGATTCGTAGCAATAGCGATGCCGGACGGTGAAGCCCTCGCTGACCAGCGTTGTCTTCCCCATGTCGGTGAAAACCTGGTCCAGCGTCTGCCCCGCCCCCTGTAGGAAGCCGTGCTCCATCCCGTCCTGATCCAGCACCACGCCGAGACAGACGACGATCCCTGCTTCCGGCGCATCCTTCGGATCTACTGCATTTTCCTGGAGGGCGCTTTTGGGCCCTTCTTTGGCAAGCGTATGTGTGTTGCCCGTATCGGCTGGTGCACCGCGCATGGCAAGGGTGACGCTCAGAGCCAGAAGGATGAACACTGCTATCACGCGCCGGTCTGTGGCCCTTCGCCTGATACGATCTTCATGCGCCGCCCACATATTTGTGATGAGCTGCCGCAGCTTGTTTGATAATGTCAGCATTGCTGCCCGTAGCTGTGTGTGATTGAGTTGTTGCATTGTGATTGCTCCTTATTCTTTTGCTCCCGCTGCGGGCCTCCTGGCCCTCGCATGGAGCGTGCTCAAGGCTGGGACGGTCTTACTGACCGCCTCTTTGTCTCCTAGTTTTGTAGAATCTGTTAGTCTGCTGGTGTGATTGCTCCCGAGGCCTCGTGGATCCGCACCACACCATTCAGGGAGAGTGCGCCCTGCTGCTCCAGTGCGAGCAGATCGCGTCCGATGGTTTTGCCGGATACCGCAAGCCGACGCCCCAGGTCGGCGCGATTCAACGTCTCCACGGGCTGCCCCTCATAGGCACGGAGCAGCTCAAGCAATTGTGTCTGACGTTCAGACAGGTTCTCTGCCCGCGCCTGATTGGCGGCGGGCAGATTATGCGGACCAAAGCCGGAAGCCGAAAATTGGAAATCAGCATCGTTCACGGCTTTGCCGTTTACTCTGGAATCCTGAATCTCCACTATTCCGGTTTCCGGTTTCTGATTTCTGGTTTCCGAACCCGGCATCAGCTTGCCCACGATATGATCGACATGGGCGACAACCAGTTGCTCAATGCGCTTTTCAGCTTTGGCCTGTGCCCGTGACACATCGACGCCGGCCATCACCTGAATGAGCGTCTGCGCAGCCAGGGTTTCTGCATGCTGACCGGCCTCATGAACGGCCTGACGGCGTTGTGCCTGTGCGTGCCAGCTATGAGCGAGGGGTAAGACAATCTCACCCGTGGCCGCCAGCGTAAATGCGAGCACATAGCCCATCAGCCCCAGGCGCTGGCTGTATTCATTACCCTGGATGATGCCCGACAAAGCCACCAGAATGAGGGTCACGGTGAGCAGGCCCAGAAATGCCTTTGTCTCGCGCATATTAATCTCTGACAGCAGATGTGCCAGTACGACCAGCGCAGTGCCAATGGCCAGCCCCAGCGTCCAGCTTGCGACCATCGGATGCTCCAATGCGATAAAGAAATGAGCAATATTCTGGACACTGACCAGGGCAAAGACCCCGGCCAGCGTGGTGACAAGATGTTGAGGTGATAATCGTTGTTTCAAAGATGTTATGCTCCTTTGCACGCTGTCAGCCGTTAGCAAGATGCTAACAGCTGGCAGCTACCTAATGCCTCTGATCGAAGACAATGCGGCTATACGTATCGCCGGTGCTATGGAAGGTGCGCCCGCCCGAATAGATGATGCCGTCCACAAGGAAGTTGTTCTTCGCGGCTCCACGCCGCAGCGTACTGAATTCAGAGGGCATGATTTTGTACCGTTCGGTCTCCGATCCCCCAGCCGTCTGAGAGGGATCGCCATCATGCGGGCGTGTGCTGCTATAGGATGGGGCCATCGTATAATGCTTGCCGATGAGGTTGGCGGCGTACTCGTTGGTGGCCCAGTCCGGCTGTGCATGGAAGATTTGGGTCTGGTAGGCACTCAGGAGACTGTGCGCTCCATCACGGCCCAGTTTGTCGTAGATCTGCGAAACGTTTTGCGTGAGCATCAGGCTGGAACAACGCGCTCGCCGGGCAACATTCTGGAAGGTCTTGTCATAGGAACTGACATGGTAGTGCCCTTCATCAGCGATGAGAAACACTGGTCTGGGATGAATATCCGTGTTGCGACGCACGCACGCACGCTGGAATTGGAATTTCCAGATGCCCTGGATGATGCGGCCGATTTCAAAGTATTCCTGCACACTTGTATTCAACAGCAGAATGGCCCCGTTTTTGAAGGTGACGTCCGGTGTGATGGTCGTCTCGCTGGAGAGCATGTGCCAGGCAATGCCATGCTGAAGCATGTCGATATTTCCTGTCACTGACGCGATCACTGATGAGCGTGTGCGTGGGTTGAGACGGGCGAATTCCTTGGTCCAGTAGCGATAAATCATCTGAAAATCATGCTGTTGCTGTCGTGTCCTGGCATTCTGTCTGGCTTGCCACAGTTTTTCTCCCGTGTAGCCATACATCCACTCGTCGGTTTTGACCTGTTCTTCCGTCAAAGGGGCGTGGGCAATCAGCTCCCGCACATCTTCCAGCGTAACCTTGCCCTGCGCGAGCAACAGCGTGTCGCAACAGGCCCGCAGTAATTCATTCTGGGCGTTCTCCCAGTATTTTTCACTGCTTTTGTATTCCTTGCCGTCGATGATCTCATTGATTTGGGTCATGAGAACCAACAGGTTCTCCGAGAGTCCCATGCCATCATGCCCCTGCCTGGATTCGTAATCCATGAAGTTGAACTGGTGGGGATGGGGAGAACCTGGCTCAATGATGATGAGATCACTCAGGCGTCCGGTGATTTTGCAGTAGTCGATGACCGTCGCTTTCTCTTCGGGCGTGCTGGTCATCCAGAGACCCCCGAATCCGTGGCGCAGATAGGCCTTGGCGAAATACTGCAAGGTTGCGCTACTTTTGCCTGCCCCCGTGCCGCCAAAGCAGCAAATGCCTTGCATGGAATCTCCGGTAAGGAAGGCATCGTAGGGTGAGAGCATCAGCAACGTCCGGTCCAGGCTCCACGGGTCGGGGTCATCCCGCGGGCGGTGAACCATGTGTGCGTTGCTAACCTCCGGTGGGCTACGGCCCAGCCATTTCTCTATCCATTTCATTTTTGTTTTGCTCCCATGCTCGTCTTGCTCACTCGCATATGGAGCGTGCTCAAGGCTGCGGTCGGCCTGCTGGCCTCCCATACGCTCACATATGCCCTGTTCATTGGCCGGTTGCCTCCCGTCGTTGCTGCTGGGCCTGCCGGTAGAGTGCCGCCTGGAGCGTCTCTTCGCCGTGGGGTTCAAAGGTCAGGGTTAACATGGCTTCTTTGAAGGTTGCTTCCGACCAGCGGGCGATGATAGATTCATGACCCTTCATCAATTCTGCGAAGCGGTAATCGCCCAGGGCCGCTTCCCGCCAGCTGCGAAAGCAGAAGGTTTCACGCTCGGCGTCGAGCCAGACCTCAACGGCTTGCGGCGGAATGCCAAAATCCTCCATCACACGGCGTAACTTCTTACCCGGATAGTGGTTGAGAATGAGCAGCGTTCCTTCTTTTTGCGCCTGATCGGCGACATGGATAACGGTATGACACCAGACATCTTGGTGAAAGGCTGAAAAGAAACCTGGGCTAGTGCTGGCGGCCTGGTTATCCGAGATGACCCAGAACAGCGAGAGCAGCATGGCTGCGACGATAATCAGACCGTAGTTTCGATGATTCGGTTGGGATTGCATAACGATACCTTTCTATTGCTCCCCGTCTCGTCCTCCTGACTCGACGATGGAGCGGTAGCTCAAGGCTGGATCGGCCTGCTGGCCTCTCCAGTGTTTCTACTGCATGTGATTCGGGTTGCGTGGAGGCAGGTGACCAGGTCGGTGTATGGCTTTTGAAGCCCAGCTACTTTTCCTTTTTTCATCCGCCATGACGAGCAATATAACCCAAATCACGGGTAGTACCGGTTACTTCCAGCGTTCAACGGTGCTGTGAATTTTGGCTTCAAGCGGGAAGATGCGGTCGGCTATCTCAAACTCATCGGGATAGAGGGTTTGAAGGATTGCGGCGCGGTAGTCAGCTTCGGTCGGAGTGCGATCAGCCGGCAGGAGGTCATCCACAGGACCGCGACTTAACCAGCTCCAGCTTTCATGAACTTTCTGCCAGCTATCGAAACATTGCGTCTCCATAATCAGGTACGCCTGCAACATTTCCTCGTTGTAGGGGCTGTCGTCCGGTGTGCCGTTCCTGGAAGGCAGATTCTGAATGGCTTCATCCACGACATTGCGGCTCTTACCTGGTGCATGCATAAGATCGACCGTAAAGGGCACGCCAGGATGCTGGATGTCCGATACACAAGCGATGCCAAACCATTCCCAGGGTGCTGAGACCGGGGAATTCTCGCCATAGATGGCTTCCTGTATCATGCGGTCGTTGATCCAGCCGCTGATGCCTAACACCAGTGAAATACTGACAACGGCAATGAGCAGCGCAGGGCCGTATTTTCTATCGGTGAGTCTCTGTTGCTTAATGGTATGCATGGGAAATCCTTTCTTTTGCTCCCCGTTTCGGCCTGCTGGCCTCACGATGGAGCGTGCTCAAGGCTGGAGCGGTCGTACTGACCGCCTTCCTGCCTCTTGGTTTGTAGAAGGCTTTGGCGAATCGCCGTTACTCCGTGAGGGGTGGCAGAACATGTGGAAAAAGCTTATCGGCAGCTTCAAATTGTTCACGGCCAAAGATCGCTTTCAGGACGGCCTGCCGTATATTGACTTCATCGAATGGCTCGTCAGGATTAAGCTTGACCGTGGCCCCCCCGAATGTGAAGAAATTGACGACATCCCACATTTCTATCCATGTGGCATAACAGTCGGTGCCGTGGGTCGAAAATTGTACGATTTCCGGCCAGGGTCGCGGCGGAAGACCGTCATGATCGAGCATTTCCATCGCAGAAAGCAGGGCGTCAACACCGCCCTCGGATGGATGCGAAACCCGTCCGAGAAATCGCCGGTCGGGAAATTCGATCTTTACCACAGTGGAGCAGAACACATAATCGCCACTTGGGACGGCGATCTGCATGGGGGTTGGTTCATCGCTGGCCTCGGGTTGCGGTGAGCGACAGGTCGCCAGTGTGCTGATAATGATGACGCCCAGTAGCACGAGTTTCCAGAGGCGTGGTTTGCGGATGGCATATCGATAATTATGACTATCGTGGGCGGCAAACCACTTGCCGCTTGCTTGCACCGCACGGGCTCCAGCTAAAAACAGTTCCCCGAACAGTTTTCTTAACGCCGCCGCTCTGTGCTTTCTGTCTTCGCTAGTTCTATGGCTGGTTCTCAAATTCCGCAGCTTTGTCGTGAACGACCAACGGCCTTCGGCCTTTTGTCGCCACATGCTAGCGTAATTCTCAACACTCTCTAGGTAGTGTCTATATTTCTGTTGGTAGTTCATAGAATGCTCCTGAATAGCGAGTCGTCATCGGTCATGAGCCGTTCGCTATTGCTCATGAACAAACCACTGATGACCGATGACTCACGATGGGCGATCAGTCTTTAATCGCCTGTTCCGATTGCCGCCATCCATCAACTACATGGCTGCTGATGGCTCCATCGTCCGCACGGGCGATATCGCTGCCTTTGGCAGAGGTGGCGTCTTCATGGGGCCACATGGCCCGATAGCTTTCCAGGGGAATACCATCCTGGGTATAATCCCCATTGGGGTCGATGCTCCGGGTCCAGTCATTGATATCCTGTGGTGTGACGCCGATGATGTCGGCGGCTTCCTGGGGTGTTTTCCAGTGGCTCATACAATACTCCTGTCCGGCAGGGGGTTCAGAGTCCGGGGTGCAGGGTTTGCCGGGTATGCCGGACTCTGAGCCCTTAGCGTTAACGGCTTCCGCTAAGTTTGGCGCTTCCACCAAGCCACCAGTTGCGATTCCAATGCTTGCCACCATACCGGCAACCGCGCGCTGAGCCGCTTCAGACTTGCCATTAGCCGCCGCAAGCTTTCCTGTCGGCTTTGCCAGTCACCCATGCTCAGTAGGAGAATGAGTCCCAGTAGCGCCGAGGCAAGTAACATGCGCCCGGCACGTTGCATCAGTGCCTGATTGGCTGTGCTTAGCTCGGTACTAGCCATTATGGCGCTGTCGTCAGCAACGGCGACTGTATCCGTCAGCGGTTGTACCACTGCCAGCGTCAGGGGTGTTGGTGTGGGAATGAGCACCCGCGTCGATGTCGGTGCCAAAGCCACCGCAGAACATGGTGTTTCCACAATGAGCCATGCCTGATCTTCAGGGTTGACCGCCGTGAGGCGGATGATATTTAAGCCTTCGGTGAGCATAGTGCTAACTTCCTGGGGTGCGAGTTTCTCGCTTTCCACACCATAACCAATGCTCTGACCGGAGCTGAACTCAATGGCTACGACCGATGTGCCTTGCAGATCAGCTTTGCCTTCAGCATCGCCTGCAAGCATCACGGTCTGTCCAGTCTGATACTCCAATATCGCTGGCTGACCATGTACTAACTGAATAGTTTGCGTGTCGCTGCAATCCCCAGTAGGGGATTGTCCATAGACCGGTGCTGCATTTACCAACATCATCAAAAAACTAAGGGTTAAAACGAGTAGGTTTTTCACGATAGGTGTGTCCTTTCTTGCTATGCTAGAATCTACAAATGACGGAAATACTGAGCGACCATGTTGATGGTCATAAACACACGTCATCTACACACTCAGCTACAGCCTTTATAATTTAGTTTGCTGTGAAGCTGGTGACGACCACAGAACGACCTGTGATGGTCACAATATAAAGGCAAAAAGAATGGATCTGGGGTGTGAATCTGTCAGGGCAATAAGGGTGACAAAATGTCATCCTTGGGGTATAGAAAATAAGGTATACTTTCGAGGATATTATTCACGCCCACTATCAAGGGCTTTATATTGAAAATGAGTACCTAGTGAATTGAGAATCATCTGATCGACCCGTATCTCTGGGGGAAGTAACTGAAAAGCAATGGCATGTCCTTTGTTTTCAAGAATATCCCAGGTCTCTTTGAAAAGAGGGGTTTGCATAATCTGAAATTCATCACGCTCAAAATCGCTAGTATGAATGCGAACCAGTGCAGCTACATAGGAATCGTCACCCCGACAATAATCTGATTCCACTTGGGCTTCCAATTTCGTTCGCAACTCATCGGGAAGCTTGTCACCAATTCTATACAATATCTGTGCATCAATACTTGCAGCGACGGCACTTTTCAGCAGCTTTCCATAGATGTCTTCCGAAATCTCAATTTTGCCGATTTGGGGCATTGCGAGCGTGAATTATTATATTTGCTGTACATACTGACACAGTTTTGTGACCGATTTATGAAGCTTTGTTCATAGAAGGTGAAAATAATGGCGGATTACACAGAATTTGGAGAGTTATTATCACATTACAGAAGTAGAGATGATCGATCTTATCGATGGCTGGGGAGCAAGGTAGGTGTTAAGGGGCAGACTGTTTCTGATTGGGAGAAAGTTGCAATAGACCGCCCTGGCAGCCCTGAAATAGTCATTCGCATTGCAGGTTATTTACGTTTGAAACGCAATGAATGTGAAGCACTGTTACGAGCAGCAAATTACTTTGATGAAACACGTAAATCGCTGGAAGACTATCAGAAAAGCCTCGAACAAGATAACAGCGAGACAGCGCAGGACGCGCTAGAGTTTGTAAATAACTGGCTGAATATACCTGGCCAGGTTGCCAAACCAGCATCTCTTGAACGGCATTACACGAATGAAGCCCTCGATAGTTTCTTACAAAGAGAAATTCCGATCTTTGAATCGGAAAAGAAAGAACTGGCATTTACGTTGCTATCGGCAGCAAGTCGTCCTGCAAGCTACCCTTATATGGAATTACTTGCATATCGGATGGAGGACGCAGCTCTTTTTGAGGGGCGTGAGTCAGCCACCGGACTTCTCTATGACAAGTTGAACAGACGGTGGCTTACCATTGTTCATGCTAGGTCGGGGGCCGGCAAAACCTCGCTGCTTCAGGCAGGTCTTGCCCCTGAATTGATCAAAAATCAATGTCTTCCTTTATTCCCTCGCACTCATGCAATGCAGGATGGCGAGCGTACCTATCTGAATCCAATACTGGCTATCAAACAAGCCATCATTCCCCGTTCCAGAGGGTGGTCCGCAGCCTTTGCCGAATGCAGTCTATATCATCTGATGACTGAGCTGTTTCGCTATATGGGCCATCACTTCAAGGAGATTGTCATTATACTGGACCAGTTTGAAGAGTTTTTCATTTTTCAAAAAGACGAAACCTCACGCCAGCGTTTTGTTGAAGAGTTAGCTTCCTTTGATCAGGAAAACAAGGATGTGCCAGTGCGCTTTGTTATTGCATTGCGCAATGATTATTATTCAAATCTCGCTGAATTTGAACCTCATATTGATTCGGTCTATCTGAATCATTTCTATTTGACAAATATGAATCGTCGAGAAGTGATCGACATTATTACCAAGCCTATGGAAAGGCTGACCTCTCCTATACATTATGAACAGGCAATGGTGGATCGGTTGATTTACGATTTTGAGGAAAACAACCTCGAACTTCCCCATTTACAGGTCATCTGTTCAACTTTGTACGAGCGAGCCATAAATGCAAACTCGAATCAAATAACCCTACAAAACTATGAAGGCCTAGGAGGTACGACAGGCTTTCTCAGTGGCTTTTTAGATAGACGGTTAAAAGAGTTTCAGGGATCCAGCGCTGACCTTGCCAAAACAGTACTGAAAGAATTGGTCAGCTCGCAAGGAACCGGTCAGGCGGTATATGTGACAACTCTCCATGCGCAAATGAGAGCTGAGGTCGCAGTCGTGGATGATGTGTTGCGCTGGCTTGTAAACCAGCGTCTTTTGATAAGGGATGAAGAAGATGGTCTGGCCTTTTATGAACTGGCCCATGATGCTCTAGCTGAAACGATTAGTGGCTGGATTAGCGAATTGGAAATGAGACGTAAGTTTCTGGAAGAGACTTTATTGCACGGTTTGAGCCGTTGGCATACCTATGGTGAGATGATTTCCCAGGCAGGGTTGGAGTATATAAATAATCAACTCGCCGAGTTACAGGCACAGGAAATATCTTTAGCTTTTTTGAATGAGGAAATGCGCTTGCTTTTGTTACGTTCCGGTCTGGCTGCGGCTTATGCCGTACCAACATGGGTAGAATTGGCAGGGCAATACGGCGAAGAGCTATTAAAGGAGGGCCTTGAATCAGAACAGTGGGAGATGCGGCGAATGGCTATGCAAGGGCTAGGTTTGCTTTGGCAATGGCTGGAAGTATCTAAACTGGGAGATGAGCAAAGTAAAGAACGTATCAAGGCACTTCGTAATTTAGCTGATGCCACAGATAAACGCCTACCAGGACTATTAGTGGCACTTCTATGCGATCCTGATGAAGATGTGGCTTGGGAAGCAGTTAGATTTTTAAGAGAGAGTGAGGACATTACAACAGTCATTCCACAACTCAAACCTATGCTCCAAAGTACACATGCTCATACACGTCGCTATGCTGCGGAGATTTTAGGTGAATCTGGGAATCTAGCACTAGCAGAATCTTTGTTAGAATTATTAGAAGATCCAGATCAAAATACTCGGGACGTTGCTTTGCTAAGCCTGCATCGCATTTTAGAAATTCCAGCAAATATCAAATCTGAATCTTCCCATTTTGTAAATTCTAAAAATATTATTTCTAAATTGGAAGGGGAAAATGCTCCACATACTACAAAAATATTACTATCTATCCTGCCATACGAAAGTAGTATTGTTCAATTGGATATTCTGAAAGTTCTTAGAAAAACAGGTAATATTTGTGATGTAAGCCACCTGATTCGACTTACATACGATTCTGAACTCTGGATCCGTTTGCAAGCAACAGATATGTTAGGTGACACCCGTCATGCTGAAGCTTTTGAACCTCTATTGGTACTTGTAAGGGACGCTGACATGCATATTCGTATAGCAGCTATACAGGCACTAGGAAAACTAAAAGATGACAGGGCTGTTACACCACTCCTATTTTACTTGCATAATGAGACATCTGCGATACGTTGGGCTGTGATTCAGAGTTTGAGTAGTATTTTGGAATTTCCAGAACTTACTGGATTAGGTGCTTCTGACGTACAGATTCGCCAGAAAACGGCAGAAAATTTGAGTAAATTAGCTGATAAACGAGCAATTGAGCCACTTATCAGTACTCTTAAAGACGAGAAAGGTATTGTTCGCCAGTATGTGGCAGAGGCACTTGGAAGACTTGGTGATATTCGTGCGGTTGAGCCGCTTATCAGCGCTCTCAAAGATGAGAACACCATTGTTCGTTCACGTGTAGCAGAAGCGCTAGGAAATCTTGATGACAGCCGTGTATTCGATGCGTTGATGGATACAATAAACGATAAAAATTCAGTTGTTCGTCGGCATGTGGTAGAAGCACTAGGAAAACTTGGTGATCCTCGTTCTCTAGATGCATTAGTGGATAGCTTAAGTGACAAAAATGTTTGTAAGCGCGCCGTAGAAGCATTGATAAAATTTGGTGAACCCCGTGCATTGGATGCAGTGATGGGTGCACTGAATGATAAAAATCCATTTATTCGTCAATGTGTTGTAAAGGCGCTAGGTAACTCTCATGACGGTCGTGCACTGGATGCATTGATATGTGCATTGAATGACAAGGACGGTAATGTACGTGCGCTTGCCGCAGTGGCGCTGGGAAAGCTAGGCGACATTCGTGCGTTAGAAGCGTTAGAAGGTGCCTTAGGTGATAAAAGTCAAATTGTTTGTCAGCGTGCTGTAGAGGCGTTGGGAAAATTTGATGACAGTCGCGCCTTAGATGCATTGGTGGGTGCATTGAATCATGAGAGTAATGTTATTCGCCAAAACGTTGTAGAGATACTCAACAAGTTGGATGATAACCGTGCTATTGAAGTATTGGTCAAAACAGTATTACAGGATGATAAGGCCAAGATTCGCCAATTGGCATTTAAGGGAATAATGAAAATTAATTGCGAGCGTGCTGTTGCAATGTTCATTCAATTATTGCAGTCTGAGGATAGCATAGTTCGACAAAGAGCCGCACGTGCATTAGGAAAACTAGGTCATAATCATGCAATTGATCCTCTCACTGAACTACTAAAAGATAGAGATATTGAAGTTCATGATGTGGCAAAACATGCACTACTTAAACTTGGGGTTAATCTTAATGATGCATAATTACTTATGACTTTATTGTCTAGCTGACCGCATTATAATGTTAATTAGCTTAGTAACTATTGCGATAATGTTAAATTAGATATCAGTGATAGCAGCCCGATTCAAGGTCGTTTTTTGCCAAAATTTCCGGGACAAAATCGGGATGAACGCAACAGAATAGTTTCTCTTGGAAAAGTAATGTTCAAGAGGTGAGGATGAGCATGGTAGCAAAATCACACCCATCTCACGTACCTATAGCAGGGTACCAAAAAAGTTGGAATTCTAAATCCAGCTCTGTCACACGACTGTAATGGGGCCAGAGTGCAGTGGAGCTACGAACACTGCATCGTTTCTTACTAATTTAACGCGGCCTGCATTAGACTGAGCTATTGCCTTGTTCCTCACTCCTCCGCTAAGCTTCCATCACCCAACCCAATCACCCTGTGACCGACCCCACCATTGACCGCTACGCTCAACTCCTCCTCACCTTCCCACCCGAAAACATTGTCACATCGAACGATCCTGCCTATGCCAATACTGAAGCCTTTGGCGGTTGTACCACCTGCACACAAGGAACACCCTGCCGCACACGGATCGATGAGGATGTGGACGAGATACTTCACGCTGCACACCTGCCGGATAGCGAAAAGCTTGCCTGCCTACAATGGATGATCGCCGAAGGTTGCAGCAGCCTCACCCACAGAATGGATGAGATGGTCGAAGCCTTGCTCGATGATACTGTTATTGTCGTCGAAGCCGATGGCAGCGATGTCGCGGTACTGGCCTATGATCCGGCTTCTCCCCAGCAGGCGTTACTCACAGTGATGAGCGAGGAAGCGGCTCGCCGTGAGTTACCTCTCTCCGATGTCTCCCTACGCTTTGTGGTCGATAAAGAAGCCCGTCAGCGTCTCAATCCCATTATTCCTAACACCGCTTAATTACCTTCTCCTTTCCATCCCAATCCAACATTGCTACAACCGGTACGTTTTCGTGAGCTTCCGCTCTTGAGAGGTGTTCCTCTGTATCTGTGTGAAACAGCCTTGTTTCTACCGAGTATCACGGACGGAACCCTTCCGGGCAGCGCACGAAACATCGTTTATCGTTGAAGCTGCATTGCACCAGGAAAGGATGGTGACGCATGAGCGACACAAGCAAGCTCATTGCCGAACAGAATGATGTCTTCCGTCGCACGATTGGTCTGCCGCTCTCCAGAGAGGCGCGCGGCGTACCCGGCCAGATGTTTTTTACGCCGGGGATTTCCGCTTTGCCACTGGAAATACAGGCAGAGATTGTCCACGCCGTGATGGCATTCGATGCCTTTGACGCCGGGAATGATCCCTACGGGGAGCATGATTTCGGAGCGTTGGAGGTGGCGGGTGCCGGTCAGATCCTGTGGAAATTCGATTACTATGACCAGGAACTGGTCTATGGCAGCGAAGATCCGTCCGACCTCACGCTTACCATGCGTGTGTTGACGGTCATGCTCGCCAGCGAGTACTAAAAGAAAGGCCGATCTGGTGGGCAGATCGGCCTTTCTGCTATTTATGACACTATTCCAACCTGATTTCGATATTTTGACTCTAGCTTAGGGGCTTCGCCCCCCAGCGCAGGCAAGCCTAAGACAAGTGCCGGCGGGCGTCTCCCCACCCTTCCGCATTCCGCTGCGCTGCATTTGTGCAGGGCGGGTGAACCCCCTCGCCCGCCGTCAGGCTTGCCTTTGCACCCCCCACCCTCGCCGGGAGGCAAGGGTTGCATACGCAACCCCAACCTCAACGGAGACGAGACGATGACCAGAGCGGATATTTATCAAAGCGTGACCGATGCGATTATGCAGGCGATTGAAGCCGGACAGACCGCCGAGAAGTTTGTCATGCCCTGGGATGGCTTTGATGCCCTGCCAACCAACGCCACCACTCACAAATCATACCGGGGCATTAACATCCCGGTCTTATGGGCGCATCAACTGGGCAAGGGCTATCCATCCGGTTATTGGGCGACCTATAAGCAATGGCAGGAGATTGGTGCACAGGTGCGCAAAGGGGAAAAGGGCGCGGCGATTATCTTCTGGAAGATGCTGGAGGTGGAACCCGAAGGCGACAATGATGAAGCCGAAACTCGCATGTTTGCCCGCTGGTCGACAGTTTTTAACGCAGATCAGGTAGACGGATTCGAGATCCCCACCATCACACAGGAGGGCACAGCCGGGATCATTGAGGATGCGGAGGCATTCCTTGCCGCCACCGGCGCGGTCATCCAACAAGGAGGCACGCGGGCTTACTACCATCCCCGTGAGGACACCATTGCCCTGCCGGATCGTGAGATCTTCCACGATACCCCGACCAGTACGGCGACAGAAGCCTACTATTCCACCGCCCTACATGAGCTGACCCACTGGAGCGGCGCAGCGCACCGGCTGGATCGCAAAAAAGGCCAAAGATTCGGCGATGCTGATTATGCCTTTGAAGAACTGGTCGCCGAGTTGGGAGCCGCCATGCTCAGTGCCACATTGGGCATCACTTCCAGCACCCGCCCCGACCATGCCCACTATATCGACGGCTGGTTGAAGGCACTCAAAAGCGATAAGCGCTTTATCTTTTCCGCTGCCTCCCAAGCTCAGAAAGCCGCTGATTATCTCTGCTCTCTCCAGCCGGAGGCGTGATTCCCCAACTCCCCATTATCCCCAATCGAAAGTCCTCCGTTATGTCTAACAGCATTCTCCACCCCACCCCCCAATTGTCGCTTGACCTCTTTCCGGATTTCATGTCAGAAGCGCCGGGGAGGTCGTCTATGGCAAAAGCCAGAAAACGGAAGCCACCGCAGTGGCAGTTGGGTTTGGGCTTTGCCGAACCATCTTCCGGTGATAGTATCGCCACACAGGAGGCATCCCATGTATCACCAGTTGCTCGAAGCGTACCTGACCCACTACCAGCCGGAACTGAAAGCCGAGCTGATCAAAGAGCAGATGCTCCAGAGCTATCTGGAGGAACAGACAGCAATGATGCAGAGCGCCCACGCCCGGATTCTGGATCAACTGACCGAGCACTATCCGCAGATGAGCCAACAACAGCGCACGCTGGAAGCGGACCAGATGGTGCGGGACTGTACCTGATCCCGCGCTAGCATTACCCCAAAGCTGCTACGCGGAACTGCAACGCAACGGCCTCTATGGGCTGGCCCCGGAACGGGCACAGATGCGGGTGGATCTGGCTGTGGCCCCTGTGACAGATGCAGAGATCGCCCAACCGGTGCAGGCCTCGTTGCTCTTTACAGAACCCTCCCCGGCACCAGAGGCGCGCCAACCCACACAAGCCAGCCTGGCCCCCAAACGTCAGCCCACAGCCGACAGGCCAAGCCAGCCGGCGCTGTCATTGACCGCACCTGACCCGGCCCCGACCTTCCGACCGGACACACGCCCACCGGCCACTGGTCTCAAAGCCAAGGCCGAAGCGACGCTTGCTGCGCTGCGCTTGCTCAAGACAGTGGAAGCCGAGAACCGCCCCGCCACCGCGGACGAAAAGCAGGTGCTCGCCGGTTTCTCCAGCTTTGGGCCACTGGCTAACCACATTTTCCCGGAGCCGGGCACCGACCGTTATAAAGATGGTTGGGAAGCGCTGGGACAGGAACTGGCGGCACTGCTGACGCGGGAAGAATATGATTCGGCCAAACGCTCAACCTTCAACGCCTTCTACACCTCACCCACGGTGATGCAGGCGATCTATGAAGGGCTGGAGCGGATGGGTGTGCCCACCGATGCCCATGTCTTGGAGCCAGGCTGTGGCATCGGCAACTTTATCGGCATGGCCCCAGCGGCGATGCGCTTTACCGGCATTGAGCAGGAAACGCTCTCCGGGCGCATCGCCCGATTGCTCTACCCGGAAGCCGCGATCCACATCGAACCCTTTCAGAAGTCAACACTCCCCAGCAGCAGCATGGATCTGGTGGTGGGCAATGTGCCCTTCTCCGACCTCTCGCTCAAGTGGCAGGGGCACAAGCTGTCGCTGCATGAGTATTTCTTTGCTAAATCGCTCGACAGCTTGCATGAAGGGGGCGTGCTGGCGCTGGTGACCAGCCGCTACACGCTGGACAAGCGCGACCCCATCTTTCGGGAAATGCTGGCCGAGCAGGCGGATTTTTTGGGTGCGGTGCGTCTACCCAAGGGCGCGTTCCGGCAGGAGGGCACCGAGGTTGTCACCGATATCCTCTTCCTGCGCAAGCGGGGCCGTAACCAGGCCCCTGACCATGTGGCGGATTGGCTCGATACACAAGCCTTGCCCAGCCAATCCGCCCAGTGCAACGGCTACTTTCTCGCTCATCCGGAGATGGTGGTGGGCGAGCTGATACAGGATAAGCACGGCATGTATGGCGGTCACGAGCTGACCGTCCCCTTTCCCGACGATTACGAAGCACGGCTGCAAACGGCCTTAGCCTATCTGCCGGAGAATGCCTATCAGGAGCGCCGTGAACCCGCAGCGACACAGCCGGTGCAGGCTGTGCCGCAGGTGACCTTTCCCACCCTCCAACAGCGGGAGCTGCCCCCTGGCTCGCTTTTCATTGGCACCCACGGCCAGATCCACCAGGTGATCGACATCGCAGGTACGGCAGAACCGTTGATCTATGGCAATCAGCCGGTTAACGCCCTGAGCGGTGTGGTCGGCACCCGCCTCGCTGACCTGATTGACATCCGCGACGCCGCGCGTGGCGTGCTGGCGACCCAACGCGAGGAACGACCGGCAGCGGAACGAGACGCGGCCCGTGCCATCCTCAATCAACGCTATGACCGGTTTGTCCAGCAATGGGGGCCAATCAACAAGACCAACATCTCGACGACCAGCCAGGGTGTCACAGTGCGCCGCCAGCCCAATTTGACCGCGTTCAAGGATGACCCCGACGCCTATCTGGTGATGGCGCTCGAACAGTATGACGAGAAAACAGACACGGCCACCAAGATGCCGATCATGGCGCAGGATGTCATCGGCCCCACGCCCCCGGTGGAGCGGGTGGAAAGTGCGCTTGATGGGCTGCTGGTCAGCCTCAATGAACGGGGTGCGGTCGATATTGAGCGGATCAGCACCCTCTATGGTGCATCCGCCGAAGAGGTCATCGAAGAGCTGGGCAACCACATCTACTTTGACCCGGCGCAGCAGTGTTATGTCACCGCCGAGGAATATCTATCGGGCAATGTGCGCGAAAAGCTGCGCATCGCGCAGGAGCACGCGGCTGACCCACGCATGTCCGTGAACATTGCGGCGCTGGAGGAAGCCCAGCCCGACCCGGTGCCACCGGGCGATATTGATGTGACGCTGGGTGCGTCGTGGGTGCCAGCGGAAACGGTGCAAGCCTTTGTTTCTGAGTTGCTGGATTGCAAACCGGAGGAAATCACCGTCCGCCATGTCGGCAAGGAAGCACTTTGGACGGTCGAGGCCGCGAGCTGGGTACGTAACAAGGTGGAAGCAACGAGCACCTGGGGCACCGAGGCTCGCCCGGCCCTCACCCTGATTAACGACGCCCTCAATATGCGCGTGCCCACAGTGATGCAGACCGTGACGGTGGACGGCAAGGAGCGGATGGTGCCCAATCAGGAAGCAACCCTTGCCGCCCGCGAGAAACAGAAGGCGATCAAGCAACGTTTTCAGGAATGGCTCTTTGCCGACCCCCAGCGGGCCGATGCGCTGTGTGAGCGTTACAACGAGTGCTTCAACACGACCCGGCTGCGCCACTATGATGGTGCACACCTCACCTTTCCGGGGATGAACCCGGAAATTACCCTGCGTCCCCACCAGCAGGATGCGATCTGGCGGGTGATGAGTGGCCGCAACACGCTGCTAGCCCATGCGGTCGGCGCGGGCAAGACCTTTGAGATGATTGCCAGTGGCATGAAGATGCAGCAGACCGGGCTGATCCGCAAACCGCTCTTTGTCGTGCCCAACCACATGCTGGAGCAGTTTTCGCGGGAATTCTACCAGCTCTACCCCAATGCCAAGCTGCTGGTGGCAAGCAAGGAGGATTTGAGCAAAGCCAACCGGCAGCTCTTTACCGCCAAGGCCGCGTCGGGTGCATGGGACGGCATTATCATGACCCATGCGAGCTTTGAGAAGATCGGCATGTCACCTGAGTTTCAGGCAAGTTTTGTGCGGGAGCAGATCGCCGACTATGAAGCCTTGCTCACCGATATGAAGGCGGGCGCGGACAGTGACGCCAAACGGCTGATCAAGCGCATCGAGAAGCAGAAAGAGCAGTGGGAAGCCAGGCTGGAGGAGCTGGTCAACGCCGAGGCCAAGGACCGAGGACTGACTTTTGAAGAGTTGGGGGTCGATCATCTCTTTGTCGATGAGGCGCATCTCTTCAAAAATCTGGAGACGCCAACCAAGATGGGGCAGGTGGCCGGGGTGCAGACGAGCGGCTCCTTGCGTGCCTTTGATCTTTTTATGAAGAGCCGCTATCTCGATGAGTACGGCCACGGCACCACCTTTGCCACCGGCACACCGGTGAGCAACAGCATGGTCGAGATGTATACGATGAGTCGCTTTCTCGCACCAGAACTGTTGCAGGAGCGGGGCATCAGCCACTTTGACGGCTGGGCCGCGGTCTTTGGCGAGATCGTCGATACGGTCGAACTCTCGCCTGACAGCCAGAGCCTGCGCCAGAACCGGCGCTTTGCTAAGTTTGTCAACCTGCCCGAACTGCTGCAAATCTTCCACAGCTTTGCCGATGTCAAGACCGCGGAGATGCTGCAACTGCCGATTCCGGCGATTGCGGGCGGCAAGGCGGAAGTCATCGCCACACCGATGACCCCCTATCAGCAACGGATTCAGGAGTCACTGGTCGAACGCTATGAGCGGGTGCGGGGCGGCACGGTTGATCCACGCGTCGATAACGCCCTCAAAATCACCACCGACGGGCGCAAGCTGGCGCTCGATGCCAGGCTCTGCCTGCCCCACCTGCCCGGTGATGCGGGCAAACTCGATGCAGTGGCCGAGCAGGTGCACGCCATCTGGCAGCGCACGGCAGAGAGCAAGGCCACCCAGCTCATCTTCTGTGATTTGGGCGTGAGCAACAAGCATGGACAGTTCAGTGTCTATGATGCCATTATCCAAAAACTACGTAACCGGGGCATTCCCAGAGAGGAAATCGCCACTATCGGCGACTATAACACTGACATTAAGAAAGCCCGTCTCTTTGAGCAAGTCCGTAAGGGCGATGTGCGTATATTACTGGGCAGCACGCAGAAGATGGGCACCGGCACCAATGTACAGGAACGGCTCTATGCGCTGCACCATGTCGATGCGCCCTGGAAACCGGCTGAGGTCGAACAGCGCGAGGGGCGCATCCTGCGCCAGGGCAATGGCCATGATGAAGTCGAACTCTACCGTTACGTCACCGAAGGCTCCTTTGACGCCTATATGTGGCAGACCTTGCAGACCAAGGCCGCGTTTATCAACCAGATCATGCAGGGCGATA
>JAGRBY010000450.1 GCA_020433835.1 Anaerolineae bacterium
GTTTGGCCCAAATAGGTCGATTTATTATTGCCAAGTGACTGTCACCTTTTGAACTGCGTAACTCACGTTCTTAAGGTCATCAGATTGTACACGATCCCAACCTGGTTTCAAATTTTGCTAAACTGAATAGAGGCTTTGGCGACCAAAAGGTTTCAGCCGTCAAAGCCTCGCTATAAACGTGTTATCAAATCAGGTTTTGAACTACAAATCTGATGACGAGCTTAACGAATCTTCTTCATCGTCCAAGGTCAGGTCATCAAGGCTGCGACGCGACCGGGCTTTTTCCTCTTCTTCTAAACCAAGGCGCTGCTTGCGGGCTGATAATTGGCTGTTAAGGCGCTCTCGACCCAGCACTTCATCCATTTGGTTGCTGAGACGACCGGAACGCATTTCAAGCTCGGCATCGGCCCGATCAATACGCGACCGAATTTTGTCACTCACCCGGGCGATATCGGCATCGCCAACCCCGTCAAGCGAGTCAAGCGATTTGATACTTTTGGCGGCGATCTCTTTGGTTTTGGCCAACTCTAACAAGCCCAACACGTGTTCGCGTTCGTGTTTGATCGTCCGCAGTCGGGTTTCAAGCTTCATACGGGCGTCAGATAGCTTGTCGGCCTCTTCTTTTTGGCGTAAAAATTGCTGGCGATACTCATCGGCCAGATCAAATTTGGTGTTGTATTGACTTTGGGCAGCCATCGCCAAATCTTCTTTACCCAGTTCCAGCAGCCGGTCGATATCTTTATCGATAGCCTCGGCCTCGGCCCGGAACGTTTCGTATTTGCGCCGGAGCGTTTTTACCTGCCCCTTAACAGTAATAAGGGCGTCTTCCAAATCATCAAGGTTATCTTCTGCTTGTCGAATATACTCATCCAAAACGGCCACAGAATTTTTATCAAGCGCTTCATCCACCATAGAGTGAAGATTGGCTTTTATAAGCGTTTCTATTTTCTGAAAAAATGATTGCGCCACAGGCTTGCGTCTCCTTCATAAGTAAGGGGGATTGTATTTACACCGTTCATTATACACATAATCATAGCAATCTACAATCTTTTTTTTAGCGTTTCAGCGGTTAGCTATAAGCTATTAGCAGTCAGCAGTTAGCGGTCAGCTATCCGCTTTTTAGGCATTTTGCAGGTTTTTGGTATATTGGCAAGAAGGATAAACGAAAGTCTATTTTTAGCTTTAAAGCTGACTGCTGATAGCTAACTGCTGATAGCTTATTTTCGCGGTGTTGATTATGCGTGGTGGCCATGCTAAAATCTTGGTGAGGAGTTGTATTATGACAAACATCCAACGGGTACGCTTTGCTCTGCCGCTGCCGCCCAGTATCAATGATCAATACACGCGTGTTGGCAATCGGCGGGTGTTATCAAAAGAACACGCTGCCTTTAAACGTAACGTGCGGCGTTTGGTTCATCGTATGCGGGTTGACGAAATCCTGACCGATCCTTTTATCGCCGCCTTAAAAGAGGGTTGGATCGGCCTTTTTTTGGATTTTTACTTTGAAACACCGCTCCGACGCGACCTGGACGGCGGTCTCAAAATTACCCAGGACGCACTGCTGGATGCGTTAGGCATCAACGATAACCGTGTGGTCGACATCCATCTGGTTAAGCGCATCGCCCCCAACAACCCCCGCGTAGAGGTAGAACTTGAAGCCATTCCCGAATGGCAGTTTGATGATGAGTATGTGTATTTAGAGGAAAATGACGAAAGCGATGGGGCGTAGGACGTGGAACGGTTTCATCTTATGAATCACGTCCCACGGTTCTGCAACAAAAAAGTGCAACTAAGTTATTCCTTAATTGCACCTTATTAGGGGCGACTAGTGGGGCTCGAACCCACAACCTTCTGGGCCACAACCAGATGCTCTACCATTGAGCCATAGCCGCCATATTAACCTTTCGATGCCGAAGGTGGGAGTCGAACCCACACGAGCCAATGCCCACTACGCCCTGAACGTAGCGCGTCTGCCTATTCCGCCACTTCGGCGCATCTTCAATAACAGAGATGTATTATACTCCAAACCCTGCGCTGCGTCAACTCATTTATGCAGCAAAAAGAGTTCGAAATCTTGCCAATCTCCAGCTTCCAATCCCCTAATCCTATAAAGATAGCCTTCGGTTCCCTATCCCAACCAACCATCCACCTAACCATCTAAACCCTCACGCCTCTGAATAATCGCAACCTCTTCCTTTATAAAGTGATCGATCAACAGCGTATACATCGCCTCGATGACATCCGGGTTCAGCCCGGCGGCTTCGGCCATTTGCCGTCGCGAGGCCATCACGGCGGCGTAGCGCTGCGGCGCGGGAGCCTCATCGACATGACGTTTGAAGCGCGTCACCTGATGAACAAATGCGGCGCGATGGCCCAACAGCCGGATGATCTCGCCATCGAGCCGATCAATTTTAGCCCGTGCTTCCTCTAAACCGTTAACCTGGCTGACCTCGAACGGCTGGCGGTCGGTGGCGGCATCGAAATGGGGCGTGTAGGGTTTGATATCCAACACCGGCGTGCCGTCTTGCCCATCGAGACCCGTAACGGTGATGACGTTCGCCTCAATCTGTTCGATACGCGCCACCGTAGCGCCGATTTGGTTCGGTCGAAACTGGGTGCGGGTGGCAAAAACGCCTTTTAGCGGATTGGCCGGATCGTGTCGCGGGTGGAGCTGCAAATGAATTTCATCCGCTTGGATTTTGCTGAAATAAAAGAAAACCTGAATATCCTGCCCCGGCTCCAGCCCCATCAAACCCGGCTCGAACTCCGGCTCGATAACTATCTGCGAAGTTTCCTGCCGCATGATCTCCGGCAGTGTATTTTGCGAAAATTGGCTGCGAATAAAACCAATAGGTGTAAGTTGAATAGTGTGGCTCATAAGTTCCTCATAAATCGATGGGTAGTTAGATGGTTTGATAATTGGATGGTTAGCTGAGTGGTTGATAATCACCAACCAACCAACTATCAAACCAACCGACCACCAAACCATCCCATTGTCACGCTATGAAACGAAAAAGTCAACAATATGCCGGTTTATTGTTTCTTCAGCAGAGTCCTGGTAAAATTGCACGTTACATTTCAATGAATCGCCTTGGCGGCGATTTCTTTTGTCTATCGTGATGCCGGCACAAGTGGCGCTTTTGGCGATGGCTGCCAAGTGGCGACTGTGCCGGTTGTCTGTTTGGCGCAAAAGACAACTATCCGATTTAGGGAGAAGTTTATTATGATTTACCTCAACGATTTAATTGAAGCCACCAAAGGAGAGCTGCACAACGGCACGCCGGTAACGGAATTTCCGGCGTTTGCCTTCGATTCGCGGCGGCTCAATGCCGGTGAGCTTTTTTTGGCTGTGAAAACAACAACCGGAGACGGGCATGACTATATCACCGCCGCCTTACAACAAGGTGCCGCCGGTATCTTGTGCGAAGATCGAGCGGCGTTGCCTCAAAACGGGTTTCAGGCTACAGCCGTCATCGTTCCTGATATTCAAAAAGCCCTAACAGATTACGCGGCTTACATCCTAAAGAAATATCAGCCCAAAGTCATCGGCGTCACCGGCTCATCCGGCAAAACCACCACCAAAGAGGCCATTGCCACCATCCTGCAAGAGCACTTTTCGGTATTCAAAAACCAGGGCAGCTACAACAGTAAATATGGCCTGCCTATAGCCCTGGGCAAGATCGAACCGGGCCATACCATTGCCGTCTTAGAGATGGCGGCGGATACCTTTGGTGAAATTCGGTCGCTAACCCAAATTGCTAAACCACAGGTGGGCGTTATCACCACGGTTAACCGCACGCATCTCAGCGTAATGGGGTCGCTCAACAACATCGCGGCAGAAAAAGGGTATCTTATCGAGGCGCTGCCATTCAATGGCTCGGCCATTCTTAATGCCGATGATCCGCGTGTGGCCGGTATGGTGCCCCGTACACAGGCTCGTATCACCACCTTTGGCCTCAAACGGGGCGCAGACTTGCGGGCCGACGATCTCAAGCTAACGCCGGCGGGACTATCTTTTACCCTACATTACGAGGGCAAAACCTATCCCGGCTTTACCCCGCTGTTGGGGCGTCATCTCATTTATTCAATTCTGGCCGCCGTTGCTGTGGGGTTGGTGTTCGATATTCCGCCCGACGCGTCGCTGGCCGCTTTGCGCACGATGCCTCGCCTGCCGGGCCGTATGAATCCGCTGCCCGGTAAAAATGGAACGCTCATTCTCGATGATTCCTTTAATGCCAGCCCCGAAGCGACCATTGCCGCGATTGATACGTTAACCGAACTGCCCGGTGCCAACAAAGTGGCTATCCTGGGCGATATGTCCGATTTGGGCGATACCGAAGAGGCGGCTCACCGCCAGCTTGGGACTTATGCCGCTACCCGCATCCAGCGCCTGGTCACCAAAGGTGATGCAGCTCAGAACATCGCCAGAGCCGCGCTTGAGCACGAGGCCGGGCTAGGCCAACACGCTGTTCATGTCACCTTCACCAGTGCTGACGCCGCCGCTGCCGTAGAAGATTTGCTCTCGCCCCACACGGTAATCCTGGTCAAGGGCGGTATCTCGATCCGTATGGAGCGCGTGGTCAAGAATTTGCTGGCCGATCCCGAACGAGATGCGGCTAAACTGGTTCGACAAGACCCCGGCTGGGAAAAAGTGCGCTCGGCCAAACCGGATCGCCCTACGTGGGTGGAAATCGACTTAGATGCCATCGCCAACAACGTCAGTCTGCTGGCCAAGCTGGCCGCGCCGGCCAAAGTTATGGCTATTCTCAAAGCCGATGCCTATGGTCACGGTATGGTCAAAGTTACCCGCACCGCCCTCAACAACGGCGTCAGTTGGGTAGGGGTTGCCACGTTAGGTGAAGCCATTACGCTGCGCAAAACCGGCATCGACGCACCGATTTTGGTTTTAAGCTATCTACCGGCCTGGCAGGCGCGTGACGCTATTGCCCACAACGTCAGCGCTACAATTTTTACGGAAGAAATTGCCCGGGCGTTCAGCAAAGCCGCCGCCGAACTCAACAAAAACGCGCTTGTCCACGTCAAGCTCGACACCGGCATGGGGCGTTTGGGGCTGCTGCCGCATCAAATTATGCCGTTTATGGAGAAAATTTCGAAGATGCCGGGTCTGCGTATCGAGGGCCTTTATACCCACTTCGCCACCGCCGATGAGATCGACCAAACCCAAACCCAAGATCAGTTAAAATGCCTGCACGAAGTCTTGGCCCAACTCGATGCCGCCGGCCTGCGTCCGCCGCTCGTCCACGCCTCGAACACAGCCGGGATGCTCAATGTACCGGAAGCCCATTTTGATATGGTGCGGCCCGGCATCGGCATTTTTGGGCTGCCGCCTTCAAAGACAACCCATTTGCCCGAAGGCTTCCAACCGGCGCTGACCTTTAAATCAACCGTGGGCCAGGTGAAAACCCTCCCGCCCGACAGCCCCATTGGTTACGGCGCACTCTACCGCACCAAAGGCACCGAAACCATTGCCATCATTCCGGTTGGCTATGCCGATGGCTTCCGCCGGTCGCCGCGCACGTGGGGCGAGGTCTTGGTCAAAGGGCAGCGCGCGCCGTTAGTGGGTCGCATCAGTATGGACCAGGCGGCGATTAACGTCACCCATATCCCCAACGTGCGTCAGGGAGACGAAGTCGTGCTTATCGGCGAGCAGGGCAACGCGTGTATTACCGCCGAAGAGGTAGCCGAGAATTTAGGCACCGTCAATTATGAAGTTGTTAGCGAATTGCTGGCTCGAATCCCGAGGGTGTCGTAGCTTTTTCAAGACCTATCGCTATTGATAAATGATTTTTACCACAGAGGTCACAGAGTAGCCACAGAGTTCACGGAGCTTTTCTCTGAGTCCTTTGTCCCACAGGGAGGCTGCGCACTGCCTTCTCTGTATACTCTGTGGTTTAATTTTTTTGTGACGCCAAATATTATCACGCGAGATCCATGAGTACCGGACGGAGCTTCTTGATGACGCATATCCCTACCTACCCCATCGGCGCGAGCGTCACGCTGGCCGATTTGGAAGACAATCCCCATCCTATACTCCATAAACTCCGCGCCGCCGAGCCGGTTTCGT
>JAGRBY010000451.1 GCA_020433835.1 Anaerolineae bacterium
CTTCAATTTGGCTGCCGTCGCTGACCGTCAGCGATACGGCCCGCCCGCGCAGCGCCTGGAGCAGATCGCGCAGGCTGCGGGAATCGCTCAAAATAATCGAACTACCGGCCAATCGCTCAGATCGGCTTTGGGGCGTGTCGTAATCGACGCCGCGAACCTGGCCGCCGCCGTGATCGATGAGGGTCAGGCTTTTGAGGATGTCGTCCATCTCCTCGCGGCGGAAGGTAAGTTTAATCGATTCGCCGTCAATCGCGCCGCGCCGCTCAAAATAGCCGACACCATGTTTATAGAGAGTCATATGAACGATAGGTAAATCACGCATTACAGTTTCCTTTCATGGTTTCATGATGAACTGCACTTGGGCGATGACGGTCTCAACGGAGGCCGTCTGCATCATCTCGCCGACCTGCTGTGGGCCGCAAACGGTAACGCCCCAACTCCGCAGGGTGTCGAGGTTGGTGTTGAAACGGGGATGATGGGCCAGATGGCTATTGAGCGACGGCACCACAATCACCGGCCAACCGGCACCAATCGCTTCGGCCACCAGCGACAGCGGCAGCGTATCGGCGATGCCCTGGCTGATTTTGTTGATGGTGTTAAAGGTGGCCGGCGCAACCAGTGTTAACCCCGGCTCGCGCTCGCCGGATAGAATGGGATCAAAATAGCTTTCGACCAGCCGGTGGCCGGGCTGTTCGGCCAATCGCCAGGGGCTGATGAGACGGCTTGCACCTTCGGTCATAAAGGTGTAGATGGGGCGTTTGAAGTGAGTCAGTTCGCGGATAAGATCGGGCATAAAGCGGGTTGTCATCGCGCCTGAAATAACCAGATAACATACTTTCGGCTGGACAGCCAACGAATACCTCCATGGGATACAGTCGAATACATTTGACTAAAATGGCATTGGATTATTCGCTCTCGCAGCGGGCGACCCTAATTGACTTGGCGGCTTGATAG
Source organism: Anaerolineae bacterium (assembly GCA_020433835.1). Next base: position 955 of record JAGRBY010000451.1, read on the forward strand.
CCAAGGTTGTACTCATCGTCACCACTGTTGAGTGTAAGGGGACCGTTAAAGGGGGCGCGAATGCGCAGAGTGATTTTGGTACCAGGGTAGATGCCCATTTCACCAAGATAGCGCAGTAGTTCGGGATCGCGGTCGTCAACCTCAACCACAATCAAGCGATCGCCGGTTTCCATATCAACCAGTCGATTGCTATCTTGCTCATGGACATGGCCGGAACGGGTGGGGATGGGCGCACCGTGCGGATCGAATTTAGGATCACCCAGCACAGCGGCCATGCGCTCCTCTAAATCTTCGCTAATAACGTGTTCCCACTTTTCGGCTTCTTCGTGAACACGATCCCAGGGAACGCCCAGCGCTTCGGCCAGATACAGTTCGATTAGGCGGTGGTGGCGAACAATTTCCAACACCATTTTTTGGCCGGCTAACGTAAACGTTACGCCTCGGTACGGTTCGTAGACAACTAAATTTAACTCCGCCAGTTTCTTACACATGTTGGTGACAGACGCCGGCGCAACCTTGAGATATTCGGCCAGAGCCGACGTTGAGACTTGTTTTTCTAATTTGCCAAGCTGAAAAATCGCTTTCAGATAGTCCTCCATGGACTGGCTGATCATCGTTCGATCCACTTAAGCATCCTTTCAATGGGTTAGTTGAATTATGGCAGAGATTGGTTTACTGTAGACAGCCGTGAGGTGATACTATTTGATGCTCGCCAAGCGCATCAAAGAACTTTACTGCTCTAAGGGTCTGTCTACTGGATCTGGGCATAGGTACGTTTGAGTGTAGCTTATCTAGAGTGAAGTGTCAAACAAAATTAGATTGACAATCACCATACTCCATGTTATCCTCACGGCAGTCAATATCCAACACCTTCAATAGGAGATGTACGCAGTGTCCGATAAACCTGTAATCAATTTTACCCGTGGCGTGCCGGCCACGGAATCCTTTCCCGTTGAACAAATGAAAGCTGCCTCTCAAGTTGCGCTCGATAAATACGGCACTACCATTTTACAATACGGCAAATCTTACGGCTTTGTGCCGCTGCGCGAATGGCTGGCCGAATGGCAAGGGGTCGCTGTTGACCAAGTGCTAACAGCTAACGGTTCGCTGCAAATTGTTGAATTTCTGTGCTTCCATTTTATTCAGCCCGGTGATGTCGTTTTCACTGAAGTTCCTACCTACGACCGAACAATTACCTTGTTGCGGCGACACGGAGCCAAGATCGTCGGCATTCCGCTGGAGCCGGACGGCCCCAATATCGAGGCGCTGGAAGCCGCCCTTGAGCAGCAAGTTCCCAAGTTTTTCTACATTATTCCCGACTTTCAAAATCCGTCCGGGGCAACGTGCTCGCTGGAAAAGCGTCAAAAGCTGGTTGAGTTAGCCGATAAATACGGCTTCTGGCTGCTGGAAGATGCCCCCTATCGACCGCTGCGCTACCAGGGCGAAGAACAGCCGTCGCTGTACCAACTTAATCCCAAGCAAACGCTGCATATGCTGTCCTTCAGCAAGTTGATCGGCCCCGGCCCGCGCGTTGGGATGATTTTTGGCGATGCCGATGTCCTGCAAGGTGTGGCAAAAGTAGCCGAAGATACGTACATTACGCCCAGCCTGCTGTCGCATGGGATAGTGTATGAATTTTGCAATGCCGGTAACTTGCCGGACCAAATCGCCAGCTTGAAAGCGTTATATGCGCCCCGGCTGCAAGCCTGTCTCGATGCCCTGGACAAGTACCTGCCCGATGCCGAACCTACGCGCCCGCAAGGTGGCTTCTTTTTATCGGTGACGCTGCCGGAAGGCGTCGCTACCGTAGATGTCATTAAACAGGCTAAAAACTACAATCTCAACCTGGCCGATGGTGGTGCTTTCTTCCCCAACGGCGGCGGCGCGAATTTCCTGCGCCTGCCTTACTGTGCCTTAAGCCCGGCCGAGATCGAAGACGGCGTTCAGCGTCTGGCGCAAACGGTCGCTGATGTGCGCGTTTAAGGTTTTTTAGCAACCGGCAATTGCCTCAAGAAATCGGTTGATTGCATTGAAAACAGAAACGTCCACAGATTAACACCTGTGGACGTTTTTTATGGGTAAAAAAGCGTAGAGGATTTTGGGAACCGTTACGCTTCCGCCTCAATCTCGATCTCGGCTTTGGCTTCTTCCTCCGCCCATAGTTCGGGATCGCGACCGTACAAAACGGTCAGGTCGCGCAGTCGATGGGCTGTAAAGTCGTTCAACCCCTCAGCGCGATAGCGCCAGCTCCAGTTGCCACCCAATACCGACGGTGTGTTCATACGAGCATCTTCACCCAGGCTAAAGATATCTTGCATAGGCACAATCGCCATTTTTGCCACTGAAGCCAGGGCCAATCGGATAAAATCCCAAGAAATATCATTATCGGGCCGGCCCAGATAGCGCCGAACGAGATCGCGTTCGTTTTCGCTGCGTTCTTGATACCAACCGAGGGTCGTGTTGTTATCATGCGTGCCGGTATAGACAACGTAGTTGCGGCCATAGTTGTGCGGTAAAAAGAGATTTCCGGCGTTCAAGGTGCCGGCCTCTTTGGCATCAAAGGCAAACTGCAAAACCTTCATACCGGGGAAGTTGAACTCGTCGCGCAGGGCTTCAACCTCTTTGGTGATAACGCCCAAATCTTCGGCCAAAATGGGCAGTGCGCCCAGCGCCTTTTTAACCGCGTAAAAAAGGGCCATACCCGGTGCTTTTACCCACCTGCCGTTAATCGCTGTTGGTTCGCCGGCCGGTATTTCCCAATAGGCCTCAAAACCACGAAAGTGGTCGATGCGAATAATATCGACCATGTTCAGTGTGGCCCGGATGCGGTCGATCCACCATTGGAAGTCGCTTTTAGCCATGACGTCCCAACGGTAAAGGGGATTACCCCACAACTGGCCGGTTTCGCTGAAGTAATCGGGCGGAACCCCCGCCACCACGGTAGGTTGGCCTTGTTTATTTAGGTGAAATTTGCTGGGATTAGCCCAAACATCCACACTGTCCGGTGCAACAAAGATGGGAATATCGCCGATGATTTTGATGCCGTGGTTGGTGGCGTACTGCCGCAGCGCACCCCACTGCTCAAAAAAGTAATACTGTAGCACCTTGTGGATTTCGATGGTTGCCGCTTCCTGCTTGCGCCATTTTTTAATCGCCGCCGGTTTGCGGAGCGCAATATCTTTATCCCAGTAGTTGCTCCACATTGCGCCAAAAACCTCTTCTTCTTTGGCTTTGGCATCGAAATGCTCTTTGACGGCCATAAACAGAGCGTAGTCATCGAGCCAGACAGCTTGCTCACCGCAAAACGCTTCAAAGTCGACTTTGCGAGACTCGTCGGCGTTTGCAATGAAGTTTTTGGCGGCTTTTTCTAGCAGAGGAATTTTCCAATAGATGACCCAACCATAGTCAACGGTGTCGACAGGAAAGTCCGGCACATCGTCAAGATCAGAGGCATCGAGATCGCCCTGCTCGACCAGCTTATTCAAGTTGATCAAGAGCGGATTGCCGGCAAACGATGAAAACGAGGCATAAGGCGAGTCGCCATAGCCGGTAGGCCCAAGCGGCAAAACTTGCCACAACGATTGTTTGGCTTCAACCAGATAATCAATAAATTTGTAAGCCGCCTCTCCCAAATCGCCGATGCCATGCGGCCCCGGAAATGAGGTGGGATGCAGCAGAATACCGCTGGAACGCGTAATTTCCATAATCTCTTCTCCCTATAATTTTATTTTTAATGAAAATGGTAAGTGCTTAGTAACCGTTTTCAGCCTTCAATTTTGGCAAAGCTTAAACCATCAGTATCGGCTTTATCTTTTAAAATTTGAGCAAAATAAGAAAAAGCGGATAGTTGATAGCTAAAGGCTGAACGCTTGTAAAAATGTACTGGGGAATATTAACGCTGAAAGCGTCAGGTGACAACCTGTTAGGGGGGAAATAGGCACCCTTGCCCCGGTTCACCACAACTTTTTATATCTTATAGAATTTACACAGTTACGTGTAATGAACAAGGTGACAGTCACTTGAGTGTGATAAACCGACCTGTTTGGGCTAAACGGACGTTCCTTTTCAGTAAAAAGTGACTGTCACCTTTTGAACTGCGTAGCTCATATCTTACAAAAATAGGCCGATTTTCGCCGCTGCTGCGCGGATTTCTTGCTCCAGCGATGCGGCAAGCGCGGTATCGTGTTGGGACATCAGGAAACCGGCGTAGGCCAGTTTTGTGCGCAGTAAGCCGGCCGGCGACCCAATCTGTTCAAACAGAGCGATGGCTTTTTTATACACATCATCGGCCGCTTTATGTTGTTGCCGCGCTGCATATATTCCGGCTAAAGTTGCCAGGCAAACTGCGTTGTGAAAGCGGCTTTGCGTGCCTTCAATCAACTTCAAGCCTTCTTCGGCAGCCTGGGTAGCCGGCTCGATGGCACCAAGTGCCAGATGGGCCTGGGCCAGCAGCAGCGCGATATCTCCCAGCCCGGAAGCGTTTTGCTTGTGCAGCTCTTGCGCCAGGGTATATGCCTGTTTGAGCAGCGGCAAGGCCGTCTCAGCCTGTTTTTGCAGCAGATAAGAGCGACCTCGTTCGATAGAAACGGTCATCAATCCATCGTTGCTGTCGAGCGTGGTAAAACGTTCTTGAGCCTGATCGAAGTGGCTAGTGGCTTCGTCGAAATGGCCTTGATCGGCTGCGATGCAGCCTAACGTGACCAAACAGTAGCCCTCGCCCCACTGATCATCAAACGTGCGCCGGATATCCAGCGATTGGTGGGTAAGTTTGGTGGCTTCGGCAAATTGGCCCTTGAGCAAATAGACCAGTCCCAAGCGGCTGTAAGCTCCGGCCAGCCGGGCCTTGTCGTTACTGCTCAACAACAGTTCGACGGCTTTGCGGCATCGACTTTCGGCCTCATCGAGCAGACCCAGCCGAAAGGAGATCATACCAAGATGCGACTGGGCCGTGGCCCGTTCTATGAGCGAAACGCCGTCAAGTTTTGATACGGCTGTAGCAAATTCGGCGGCGGGCCGGTACTTGTCGGACAGCCAGGAGGTGAAGGCCAGATCGTTGAGGCTTTGGGCTTCCTGATGAATGTCTTTCTCGCCACGGGCCAGTTCTAAAGCACGCTGCGAGGCATTGAG
>JAGRBY010000452.1 GCA_020433835.1 Anaerolineae bacterium
CTCCCCAACAAGTCACTATTTATAGTGACTCGAAAATTATAGCATGATGGACTTTAAGTCGCAAGAAGATTAGTTAAGCTTCTCTAATTTGGCGATGCTGGTTGCCAACTTTTTAATGCCCTGATTAGGAAAGGCAACCTGCACATATTCATCATCGCCGGTCAGCTCAACGGCGATAACGGTGCCTTCGCCGAATTTGCCGTGGTAGACAAGATCACCGGTTTTGAAGGACGCAGTTCGGCCTGATGACGGCACTGACGATTGCGTTGTTTTGCGATCCCAGCGGCTGCTAGTCTGCTGGGCTTCACGCCGGCTGGTGAAACGACCGCCGCCGGTTTGGTAGCCCCGGCTTTGCCGCTGGCCGTTTTGCTCGACCAGTTCTGCCGGGATGTCATCCAAAAAACGGGAGGGCGCGGTGGGTTCCTCAAAGCCATACGTTGTCCGCCGAAAAGCGCGGGTTAGATAGAGGCGGTCTTTGGCCCGGGTGATGCCCACATAGGCCAGGCGGCGCTCCTCTTCCATTTGCTCGGGGTCTTGCAGGCTGCGGCTGTGGGGGAAAATATTTTCTTCCATACCAACCATAAAGACCACCGGAAATTCAAGCCCCTTGGCCGTGTGCAAGGTCAACAGCGCCGGCGCCGAACCTTCCTCGCCTAAGGCATCGACATCAGAGACCAGCGCCACGTTTTCTAGAAATAGTGCCAGCGCCTCATCGCCCTCGGCATTGATAAACTCGTGCGTGACCTTGTGCAACTCCTGCAGGTTTTCCCAGCGTTCTTCGCCTTCCATGGTTTTGTCTTGAATGAAAGCTTTGTAGCCTGTTCGCCCAAGCATAAGCTCATACAACTCCGGCAGCGACAGTTTATGCTTGGCGGTTATGAGCATGTTCATCATCTGGCCAAACTGGACCAAGGCGTTCTGCGCACGGCCTTTGAAAGGCGATGGAATCGAAGCCGGGGTATAGGTCGATGCGCTGTCATCGGCTTCGGCTTGCTCAACCTGTTCATCGGCTACAAGCTGCTGGATGGCTTGCCAGGGGGTTGTGCCCAGCTCATAAGCCCAGCGATTCAAATCAGCAATAGTTTTTTGGCCAATGCTTCGGGCCGGAACGTTTATAATACGCTCTAAGCTGACGCTGTCTTCAGGATTATGGATTAATCTTAGGTAAGCGAGCGCGTCTTTAATTTCCTTACGGTCATAGAAACGGGTGCCGCGCACCAAAACATACGGCATATTGTGAGCAATAAACGCTTCTTCCAGAGCACGGCTTTGGGCGTTAGTGCGATACATAACCGCAATCTCGCCGGGCGCTATACCGTCCCGTTCTAAACGCTGGATTTCGTTGACGACGTAAACGGCCTCTTCGCGGTCGTTGTAGGCTTCAACCACTCGAATTTTGGGGCCGGTACCCCGCTGGGTAAAGAGATTGTTGTCGATGCGCTCTTTATTTTTGCGGATGACTTCTTTGGCGGCGTTGAGTATGGTTTCGGTTGAGCGGTAATTGTGTGAGAGTTGAATGAGGGTGAGATCGGGAAAATCATCGCGAAAGCGCAGTATGTTGCGGTAGTCGGCTCCGCGCCAGGAGTAAACACCCTGGTCGGGATCGCCCACTACAAAAATATTGCGCGATCCGCCGGCCAGCATTTTAGAGAGTTCGTACTGCACCATGTTGGTATCCTGAAACTCATCGATCATTACGTGCAGAAAACGCAGTTGATACTTGGCAAGGACTGATGGGTGATTGTTAAAAAGGCGATGGGTCAGCAATAATAGGTCATCAAAGTCAAGCGCGTTGTTTTCAACCATAATCGCTTGATAGCGGCTGTAAACACGCTGCACAATCTCATCTTGATAGGTGCGGGTTGGCAAGCGCTCCGGGCCAATCATCTCGTTTTTAGCTTTTGAAATGGCGTAATGAATAGGTCGCGGCTTCCAGGCTTTTTCATCGATGTCCAAGTCGCGTAATGCACGCTTAACAACCGATTGTTGGTCGTTGGTATCGTAAATAACATAGTTACGGTCGTAGTTACCCAAAGCCTCAATATCTTGCCGCAGCCAGCGCGCGCACAACGAGTGAAACGTGCCGACGCTTAAGGCATCGACCTGTGGCTTGGTGAGTAACCCTTCTAGCCGATTTTTCATTTCGCGGGCGGCTTTGTTGGTAAACGTCACGGCCACAATATTCCACGGCGCAATGCCCCAATCACGTACCAGGTAGCCAATGCGATGCGTCAACGCCCTTGTTTTACCGGAACCGGGGCCTGCCAGTGCCAAGACCGGCCCTTTAATTGTTGTGACCGCTTCTTGCTGGGCCGGGTTTAGCCCCTTGAGAAAATCCATATTTACGCTCCACATGCTATTGCTCTTTTATACAGGGGGATTGTACCACGAGCAGGTCAACCGAAGCAAGGTTATTCAATGCGCAGCTGCCAGCTGCTGAATGATAATCCACTGAAGTTTCTTTAAAAATGTAGTGCAATAGTTCACAAATCGTGCTATACCGGCTATAATGTTAGTAACTTCTTTTAATTACATTAGAACTTACGCAGGTATAAAGGTGACAGTCACTTATTCGTAATAAATTAGCGTTGGATTAGCCCAAACAGGTCGATTTAGGGCGTTCAAGTGACTGTCACTTGACTTTGCGTAAGTTCTATACATGTTGCTGTAAGACTTTGATCTGTAATTTAGTGACTTTAGGGCAAATAAAAAAGTACTTTCGGTTACTTAAATTAGTGACTTTTGCCCCTTTTTATATAGGGCTATTTTATTGTATCCTAGACTTGACGCGTTGTAGACCATTATTGACCTGTTTAAACCGTAGATAAAATTCAATATCTATTGCCCAGGTGGCTGGTACTTTCTTTCAATATCAAGGCAGATATTTTTGAAAACCGCTTTGATACTTGAAATTGAAAGCCAGCCATTTTTTTATGGGGTATTTTATACGAGCGATTTCTATGTAAACGGAGGTTTTGCCTATGCTCCCCAGTGATTGGCCTAATCAATGGAAAGACCGACTCCCCTTTCATCCAAAATGGCTTATTTTCGGCTTAATCGTGGTTGGTGTCGCTGTTGGAAGTTATCTCTTTTCCGGTTACGGAGCCGGTACGGAAACGTCTGTCAGCCAGACTATTCAAAGTAGTCGTAGTACAACCACCAAGCCCCAACTCGTTTCTCTTCCGGAAATTGTCAACCTCGTCAAAGCTGATCAGGTCAAAAGCCTTATTGTTCAAGATAATCTCATAACAGCCATCAAAGCAGACGGCCGCAGCGTTAGCGCCCGTAAAGAACCAAATATAAGTACAATCGAGACACTCAAACTGCTCGGTACACCCGACCAACTGCTGGCCGATCTCCCTATTGTGGTTGAAATATCCGATACTCATAACTATTTAACCAGTCTGTGGGGGTTAATTGCGTTGGTATCGCTGGTGGGGTTAATTGCGTACTTTACGGCACGCAATCGTCGGTCAAATAGCGGCATCAGCCGCATGCCCGGTAATATGGGCCAAAGCAATGCCCGGTTGATTACCAACAACGGCAAAAAAGATGATGATAACTACCTGGTTAAACCCCAGATTCGATTTCCCGACGTAGCCGGAGCCGATCAGGCCAAGCAAGAACTGCAAGAAATTGTCGAATTCTTGAAAGAGCCGGCCAAGTTCGCCAAGTTAGGGGCGCGTATTCCCAAAGGGGTGTTAATGTCCGGCCCGCCGGGAACTGGCAAAACTTTATTGGCCAAAGCCGTAGCCGGTGAAGCCGGCGTTCCCTTCTTTACCATTTCCGGCTCTGAATTTGTTGAAATGTATGTCGGCGTGGGGGCGGCTCGTGTGCGCGATCTGTTCAAGCGGGCTAGAGAACATTCGCCCTGCGTTATTTTTGTCGATGAGATTGACGCTGTTGGTCGCCAGCGCGGAGCCAGTATGGGGTCCGGCAATGATGAGCGCGAGCAAACCCTCAACCAGATTTTGGTCGAGATGGATGGTTTTTCTTCCTTTACCACGGTCATCGTATTGGCCTCGACCAACCGGCCAGACATTCTCGATGCCGCCCTGCTGCGGCCTGGTCGTTTTGATCGCAAGGTGATTTTAGATCGACCGGATGTGCATGGCCGTGAAGCTATTCTGCGCGTTCACACCCGGGGTAAACCGCTGGCCCGTGATATCTCATTGTCCGATTTAGCGCGATTAACGCCCGGATTTGTGGGAGCCGATTTAGAAAATTTGGTCAACGAAGCGGCGATACTGGCTGCACGCCGTAACCTGAGTGTTATTGGACAACCTGAATTTCAAGATGCTATGGAGCGCATCGTGGCTGGGCCGGAGCGCCAGGGAAAAATTTTGAGCGATTATGAACGAAAAGTTATCGCCTTCCACGAAGCAGGCCATGCCCTGGTAATGCACAATTTGGAACACAGCGATCCGGTTCACAAGGTAAGTATTGTTTCGCGCGGGATGGCCCTCGGCTACACTATGCCCTTACCGGAAAACGATCGCTATTTGCTCAGCCGCGAGGCGTTTGAAGATCAGATTGTCGGCTTGTTTGGCGGGCGAGCGGCCGAAGAGATTGTCTTTAAGCGCATTACTACCGGTGCGGCCAACGATTTAGAGCGTGCCACAAAATTGGCCCGGGCTATGGTTACGCGCTATGGCTTCAGCAGCCAAGGGTTAGGTTTACGCTGCTTTGGCGAAGAACACGGCAATCACTATCTGGGGCCGTTGAGCGAAGTTCGTAACTACAGTGAGGCTGTTGCTCAGGCCATCGATCAGGAAATCCGCCAAATTTTGGATCTTGCCTATCAACGGGCCAAAGAAATACTGGTTAATAAAGAACGCAAGTTACAGGAATTAGCGCAAGCCTTGTTGGAATTTGAAACAATCGAACGCCCTCAGTTTGAAACATTAATGGCGTAATCTATTGGCGGCTTAAAATTTAACAATTGGGGCTTGCGGACATGACTCCAAGTGGAATCATGTCCGCAAGCCTTATAAAATAACAACGTTCTCCACCTATTTCACTTGCTGAAACTTCATTTTGTCCCTCGATTTCTAGTGCGGCTGTTCTATTTCAGAACTTACGCAGTTCTAAAGATGACAGTCACTTGGAAGCCCTAGATCGACCTATTGGGGCTAATCCAATGCCGATTTACTATCAATAAGTGACTGTCACCTGACTTTTGCGTCCTGTATTTCTACTCTTCTAGCTAAAATTAATCTCTCTTCCTTACGTATACCTTCTCGATGTGTAGCGATTAGGGCAGGGTGGAAAAGGTGACAAATCTTTATCAGTTGCATACCCTACAACTTACGCTATAATTCTTGCAGTAAATTTACCCTCAAGGAGTTGAACCTTGACCAAATATAAGCGCATAACCGGCATGCGCGATGTTCTATTTGATGATCAACCTTATTGGCGCTACATTCTGGAAAAGATCCAGCAAACCACCGACCTCTTTGGCTACAATCGCTTAGATACGCCCGTGCTTGAACAGGCCAATTTATTTATCAGAGGGGTGGGCGAAGGCACCGATATCGTCGAAAAGGAAATGTATCTGTTTGAAGATCGCGATGGTGACTACTTGGCCATGCGTCCCGAATTTACAGCCGGGATTATGCGTGCCTACATTGAAAATGGAATGCACACGTTGCCTACGCCTTTGCGCGTTTGGACCATCGGCCCGCTGTTTCGGCATGAGCGCCCGCAGGCCGGACGTTATCGGCAGCATACCCAGTTTGATATTGAAGTGATTGGCGAACAAGATCCGGCGGTCGATGTTGAAGTCATCAGCTTGGCTTGGCATCTGTTTACCACTTTAGGGTTTTATGGACTGCGGTTGTACATCAATTCAACCGGCTGTCCCCAATGTAAGCCTCAATATATTCAACTTTTGGTTGATTATTTCTCGCAATTTGCCGATAAACTACCGCCCGATGACCAGATGCGCCTCAAAAAAAATCCGTTGCGTATTCTCGACAGCAAAGAAGAGGCGACTCGCCCCTTGTTAGAGAACGCGCCGCACATTACGGATCATTTGTGCGAGGAATGTG
>JAGRBY010000453.1 GCA_020433835.1 Anaerolineae bacterium
TCTCAATTATAATTCTAAATCTTTCACCTGAAGGCCTGATGCATGGTTAAGTTACTTATGAGTTGGGACATCAAACCCGGTTCAGAAAGCGAATACTTCGAATTCATTGTAAGAGAATTTATACCGGGTATGACCAAGCTTGGTATGCAGCCTACTGAAGCCTGGTATACTGTGTACGGCAAAGGTCCCCAAATTCTCCAGGGCAGCGTCACCGAAGACTTGAGTACAATGAAATCCATTTTGGACAGCGAAGATTGGCAAAAATTGCAAGGACGTCTTTTTGAGTTTGTCAGCAATTTCAATAGCAAAATTGTGCGTGCCACCGGCCGATTTCAACTGCTCTAAACCTTCCTGTCAGTAACCAAGCGATAAATCTTTAGAACAAACCGGCAACTTTTTCTCTCACCGCTTGCGTCCCCCTGATTTCATGCCATAATACAAGAAATATGCGCTCAAACGTTGAGCTGTTTCGCCTTGTCAGTGGCCGAACTCTGCATGTTTCTATCTATCACTATTTCAAATAATTGTTAGGCAATGCAACCATTTCTTTTTGATTTCTCGCCGCACGTATACTCGGTTAGTGAGATTAACGCCTACCTGCGTCAAAAAATTGAAGCGGATCGTCATCTGCAAAATGTGTGGCTCGAAGGTGAGATATCAAACTGGAAGCAGGCGGCTTCAGGGCATATCTATTTCACATTAAAGGATGCGGGAGCTACAATTCGCTGTGTTATCTGGCGCACAACGGTCAGCCAACTGGTTTACCGGCCTCAGCGCGATGGCGAGGCCATTCTCGCTCATGGCAAAATTTCCATTTACGATGCCGGCGGCAACTATCAATTTTATATCGATGAGCTTGAACCGGCTGGTCAGGGGGATCTGCATGCTGAATTTGAGCGCATTAAAGCCCGTTTGGCTGAGGCCGGATTATTTGACGATGAACTAAAACAGCCGCTGCCGGCCTTTCCGCGCACGATTGGTATTGTTACCTCGCCCGATGCTGCCGCTTTACGCGATGTTCTTCATGTTCTCCGGCGGCGTTACCCGCTTGCCCAAGTGATACTTTCTCCTACCCCGGTTCAGGGCGATACCGCTCCGCCTCAGATTATCGTTGCTTTAGAAGTGTTGATCCGTCATGGCGTCGATGTTATCATCTTAACCCGAGGTGGCGGCAGCCTGGAGGATTTGTGGGCATTTAATAATGAAGCTCTGGCCCACACTATTGTCGATTGTCCCATTCCGCTGGTTACCGGCGTCGGCCACGAAACCGATTTCACCATCGCCGATTTTGTAGCTGATGTACGTGCCCCCACACCCTCCGCCGCCGCAGAAATTGTCTCGCCCGATCGCCGCGAGCTGGAGCAAATCCTGGTTGGCCAGGAAATCGCCCTGACCGAGGCGGTTGGCGATATTCTACGGCAAGCCCGCACCGATGTGCGCCATCAAACTTGGGCCTTAGAGCGCCTTTCACCCCAGGCTCAAATTAACAACTACCGGCAGCAGATCGATAACTTAACCCAGCGGGCGGCGCAAACCTTACGTTACCGGATCGATTTGCGGCGCGAGCAGGTCGAAAATCTAACAGCACGATTGGAAACGCTGAACCCATATTCGACACTGCGCCGGGGCTATGCTATTGTTCAAAAAAATAATCGGGTTGTTCACCAAAAACAGCAGGTTGACCCGGGCGACGAGATTATAATCAAAGTCAGCGATGGAGAAATTTCTGCGATTGTTCAACCTTCAGGAGAAAGTCAATCTTGAAAATTTTAATCACCGGTAGCAGTGGGCAAGTCGGCACCAACTTAAGCCTGGCTTTGATAAAAAAAGGGGTGGCTGTCTTAGGCATCGACCGCCGCGAAAATAGCTGGACCGATCAAATACCGTTTATTCAGCGCGATCTGGCCGGCCAGGGGATGCCCTCTTTGGCAGAAGTTACCGCGGCAGGTCTTGGTCGGCCGGATGTGGTCGTTCATCTAGCCGCCAATGCCAAGGTCCACGAACTGGTGGTTAATCCGCAGCGCGCCCACGAAAACGCAACTACCACCTTCAATGTTCTTGAGTTTTGTCGTCTCCATCATATTCCCATTATTTTTACCAGTTCTCGAGAAGTGTATGGTCGCCCCCAACCGCCTTGCGTTGCCGAAGATACAACCGATGTTTTTCACATCTTAAGCCCCTACGCCGCCTACAAAATGGCCGATGAGATGCTGATTTACTCCTACGCTCATTGCTATAAGCTGCCCTACCTTGTTTTTCGATTAAGCAATGTTTATGGCCGCTACGACAGTGATTTGAAGCGCATGACGCGGGTTATTCATATTTTTATCGACCAAATGCTGCGCGGCGAACCGATTACCATTTACGACCGCCACAAACTCATCGATTTTACCTATGTCGATGACTGTGTCAACGGGTTGATGCTGGGCATCGAGAAATTACTTGCCGGCGAGGTTGTCAATGAAACTTTCAACCTCAGTTCCGGCAGTCCGGCCACGCTCATTCAATTGGCCGAGACGATTGCCAATATTTTGAAAGTTGAACCCGAAATCATCGACTGCCCTATTCGGCCCGGCGAAATTCAATTTTATGTGGCTGATCTCAGCAAAGCCAAAACCATGCTTGGCTACGAACCACAGGTGGCGTTTGAGGAGGGCATTCGCCGAGCTATTGCCTGGGTTCGCGCCTGGAACAATAAAATAGCGCTCCAACCGGAAATTGTGAGGAAATAAAATGCGTACCCCTAAACCTAACCAAAACGACGAACTGACTTTTGAACAGGCCTATAGCCAGTTACAACAAACCGTGACCCAATTAGAGGCCGGTAACCTCCCTTTGGAAGAGGCGATGGCTCTTTACCAAAAAGGCATGGCCTTGGCTAAACAGTGTGGGTTACAACTCGATCAGGCTGAACTCACCATTAAAAAATTGACTCCTTCGGGTGATCTGGTCGATTTTGAAGAAGTTTAATAGGGCCAGGTTGTGACGACGATTGTGCAAACACTTCTCCGCTTTTGGTTTATCCTGCCTGTTTTTTTGATTATTATTGTGGTTCAAATTGGCCTGGGTTTCGGTGCGGCCGATAACGCCGCGGCTATGCCTACCGTTTCAGCCACGCTGCGGCCTACTTTCACCCCTACATTTACGCCAACCCCTACACCTACCCATACCTTGCCGCCTACCCCTACCGCCACATCAGTTGTCGAGGCTACCCCTACTAACACAATTGAGCCAACAACGGAGCCGCTGCCAACCGATACTGCCGCTCCGCCGCCAACGGTTATGGCCCAGGTAATTGAGGTCGAAATGCCGACAGCAGAACCATTACCTACGGAACCGCTCTCGCTGCCGACCGCTACCGTGACCCCTATTACGGAACCGACGCCGATCGCGTTGACACCGGGTACAAGTCACGTGCCGATTTTAATGTATCATTACCTGTCAACGCCGCCGCTGGGAGCGGATGCCATCCGCACCGATTTGTCGGTGCCACCTGACCTTTTTGATACCCATCTGGCTTACCTACGTGAAGCCGGCTACGAGTCAATTTCGTTTCAGCAGCTTGCGGGAGCGCTAAGCCAGGGTGCCGCGCTGCCTCCCAAACCGATTATCATTACCTTTGACGACGGCTATCGCGACAGCTATGAAAACGCCTTCCCGATTTTGCAAAAGTATGGTTACACGGCCACATTTTTCATTTTTACCCAACCCATCGACACCGCCAATGTTGATTTTTTAAGTTGGGATATGGTCAGAGAAATGCACCAGGCCGGTATGGAGTTTGGCTCGCACAGCCATACGCACCCTGATTTACGCAACCGTGACGTCGAATTTTTGCTGCGAGAAATTGTGACCTCCAAACAACTCATCGAGCAAAATATTGGCGAGAAAATTCGGGCGTTTGCCTATCCCTCCGGGCAATACGACGAAGCGACAATCCGTGTGGTAAAATCAGCCGGTTTTTGGGCTGCGGTGACCACGCAATGGGGTGGGTACCAAAGCTATGATGAACGTTTTACGATGCCCAGGGTGCGTATTCGCGGCAATGATTCGTCAGCTATGCTGGCTAACAAGCTGCAGTTGGTGGAATGAGGCGGCTATGAGCATATGAGTTTTGATACCTTTGCTCTGGCCGCTATGGCCTCAGAACTGCGCTCGGTGGTGCTTAATGGGCGCGTTCAGCGTGTTGTTCAGATCAACTCTTTAACCTACGGTTTTGAAATCTATGTTCACCCCATTCGTCACTACCTTATTCTGTCCGTTGAACCGCAAGCTCCCCGCCTTCACTTAACTGAAAAAAAAGTCCGGCGCGGCACCGGCAACGATACCCCGTTGATGCTCGTTTTGCGCAAATATATGCGCGGTGCCATTCTCACAGCCATCGAGCAGCCTCCCTACGAACGTATTCTTAACTTTCATTTCGACAGCTATCACACCGGCCCTACGACTCTGGCGGCTGAGATGCTCGGCACGCGCAGCAATCTGGTTTTAATCGCGCCCGATACTATGATTTTGGGTGTTGCTCGCCTGCCTAAGATTAACCAAAGAAACATACGGATACTGCTGCCCAATAATCTCTACCAACCCCCACCGCCTCAGAATAAACGTACACCCGCTGAACTGAACGAATTTGGACTACGGCAGGAGTTGGATGAAGCATCTCCGCAGCTAGAATTAGCGCGTTTGCTACCTAACATCTTGGTGGGCATTAGCCCCTTGCTGGCCCGCGAGATTACCTATCGCGCCACCGGCGATGTTTCGACCACAGTCGACCAGATTACATCGCTAACGCCTATTCTCAATAGCCTGGGAGAACTGTTTGATCGTCTCAAAACCGATAGCTGGCAGCCGACCCTGGCCTTTGATGAAGATGGGTTTGTCAAGACATTTGCCGCATACCCACTCCGTCACTTAGCCCATACTGAACCCGCCGAGTCGATGTCGGCTGTCGTTGAAAGTTATTTTGCCAAAGCTGCGGCTGGTTATACCGCTGCTAAAGCGCCACTGGCCGAAGCCATCGCTAACGCCCGCCAAAAGCTGGACCGCCGTCGAGAGCGTTTAGAAGAAGATGCCGAAGCCCAGGCCGATCCTACGCTGTTAAAAGACAAAGGGGAAGCCATTTTAGCCAATACATACCAGCTTGAGCCAGGGCAGGAATCTTTAACGGTCGATTGGCCAGGACGTAACGCGCCGCTGAAAATTGCTTTAGACCCGCTGCTGTCAGCCAGCGCCAATGCCCAAAATTACTTCAATCGCTATCGCAAAGCCCAGCGTGCTTCTGAGGAAATCCCTAATCAGTTGGATAAAATTGCCTTAGAGGAGCGCTATCTGGAACAGTTGGAGCAAGATTTAGAGATGGCCGACGACCGCCCGGAAATCGACGCAGTGGCGCTAGCCTTGAGCGATGCCGGTTACTATCGGGCCAGAGCCAGCCGCAAGAAGCAGCAAAAACGAGCTTCAACCCGCTATCTACGGCTCACGGCTCCCGATGGAGCGAGGATTTGGGCTGGTAAAAACGCCTTGCAAAATGCCTATCTTACCTTTACCCGCGCCTCAGCCGAGGATATTTGGCTCCACGCCCGTGGTGTTCCTGGCTCGCATGTCATCATCCCTACCGCCGAAGGATTACCCTCGGAGGAGGATGTTTTTTGGGCCGCCAGCGTCGCCGCTTACTATTCTCGTGCGCGTTACGATACCAGCGTTGAGGTTGATGTTACCATCAAGAAGTATGTTCGGGCCATTAAAGGCGCAACGCCCGGCCTGGTTACCTATCGCAACGAAACCACGCTGCGGGTTGCCCCCGAAGAGCCGGAGGAAGAATGAAGGTACTTTCAGGACAAAAACCTGTGTCTGAAAATCAGAACGCCTCTTTAAACGTGATAACACGTATCTGAAAAATCAGATGTTACTTTTTAAACGCAAAAACACGTGTCTGAAAAATCAGATGTTACTTTTTGAACGCAAAAACACGTGTCTGAAAAATCAGATGTTACTTTTTAAAGGCAAAAACACGTGTCTGAAAAATCAGATGTTACTTTTTAAACGCAAA
>JAGRBY010000454.1 GCA_020433835.1 Anaerolineae bacterium
ATCGGGCTTCGTTCTCTCAGCACGACGGCTTCAGCCTCGTGCTCTTCTTGATCTCCTTGGAACCCATATTGAGCCAAAAGTTAACCCGTGGAGCGTGGTAAAGAACCCAGGTTTTTGCCTAAATTGTAAGTGTGTTGCCCACTTGAGCACCAAAAATAAGCCTTTGTGGGTCCTCATGTTCAAGAAAAACCTGGGTTCTAATGCTATCACGATTGTGTGCAGAGCTACCCTTTGTGTGCCTTCGTGGATTATCTCGCTTTGTTTGGTTCCGGCTCACCCGGGTTTAGGCCGGGGCAGCCGCGTCTAGCTGTCGATCCAGACATCGTTTAAGAAGATGCGCTCCGTTGAAGCCCCGGCGATGGGGACGTTCATCACGTTCTGGGCCATAACGACCGGTTTGGTGTAGTAGGCCAGCATAACATAGGGCATCTCTTCCAGGATCAGGTCTTGGATTTCTTTGTAGATTTCCGCCCGTTTGGTCTCGTCGGTTTCGCTGCGCCCGGCATCGATCAGTTCATCGAACTTGTCGCCTACAGGTGTACCGGCCACGCCGGTTTCAAATTGCGCCGTCGCTTGCGAGGAGTGGAGCAGCCGCACCTTGTTATCGGGATCGGGCACCCACAGGGAGCGTTGGTTCATATTAAGCTGCGATTCGCCGCCCAAAACTTTGCCCCAGTAGGAACCGGCATCGAGGCGATCAAGGGTAACGCTGAAGCCCACGGCTTCGAGATCGCTCTTGACCAGTTCGGCCATTTGGGGCCAGAAACGGTTGTCTTCATAGGAAAGCGTCAGCTCGATAGGCGTAGACAGGCCCGACTTTTCGATATGCTCTTTGGCCTTGTCCAGATCCTGGGTGCTAATCTCGCGGCCGGAGGGGTCAAAGCCGAACTCGGTGGGGCCAACCAGGGTGGCCGGCAGCTCGCCCAAACCGTTGAGCACGGCCGCAATGGCGTTCTCGCGGTTGACTGCGTAGTTGATGGCCAGGCGGATGTCTTTGTTGTCCATCGGCGCGTTAAGCTCGCAGCAGCCCAGGAAGAGATCGATCAGGGGCGGGCCGGCTTCCACTTTCACTTTATCCGACTGCTTGAGCCGTTCGACGGCAGAGGAGGGCGGGTAGGGCGCAAAGTTGACTTCACCCGACTCGATGGCGGCCAGCATAGCCCCTTCGTCGGGGTAGCCGCGAATAACCACGCTGTCGAGCGGCGGGCGACCATCCCAATAATCTTCGAAGGCGCTCAGGGTGATTTCCTGGCCCGGCGTGAATTTATCGACTTTGAAGGGGCCACACCCGACCAGATTGACATTGATGTCGGCTCCAAATTCGTCCAGCGCCTTAGGGCTAACAATGACGGCGGCGGGGTGGAACAGGCGATGGAGTTGGGCCGCATCGGGCGATTTGAGAACAAGCTTAACGGTGTATTCATCTTCGGCAGTGATTGTATCCCAGTTGGCGAAGCCGGTTTCTACGTACATGTATAGACCCGGCACGTAGCTGGAGTCTGCCTCGTTGGTTTGACGGGTCAGGCTGCGGACAATGGCTTCGGCGTTGAGATCGGCTCCATCCTGAAACTTAACACCCTCACGAATTTTGAAGGTGTAGGTTAGCCCATCCTCTGAAACTTCCCACGATTCGGCCAGAGCCGGCTCGGCCGGATCGGTCCAATTGGTGCTGCTTGGGCGGGTCAGGCCGTCACATACGTTGTCGAGAATGTTGGCTACGCCGAATCCGTTCCACAGCCCCGGCTCAAGCGACTCACCGACCGACTCGGCGGCAAAGACCAGGGTGCCACCAATTTTTGGCCCGGATGCAGCGGCAGCCTCGGCGGCCTCCGTTGTGGCTTCTGCCACCGGGGCGGCTGCGGGGGTAGCCGGGCTGCAGGCCGAAATCAGCGGCCCTAAGGTAAGCAGGGTGCCGAAGCCGGCTCCATAGCGCAAAAAGTCGCGGCGGGTGAGTGCTTTGCGCAGTTGCTGTTTATCATATTCAAACTTTTTTTCTTTCATTGCTGACTCCTCCAATCAGTAGTTACTTATTCAGCAGTCCAGGCCTGGCCGTGGGTTTGAAAAGGCGGGATAGGGCAGGTTGGAAGGACAAATGGTGGGTGGATAAAGTTAGGTGCGATCTGTCGGATAGTTTTCTAGCCGATGACCCGTCCGCAGACGATAGGCTTAATGCTGCTGAAGCATTAGAAAGTTACTTGTTATTGTTTACAAAGCAGCTACGGTTTTACCATTATCATGGTGCGCGTGTGGTTACATGGTTTCTCCTCCTTGTTGTTGATGTTCAATAAAGGTTATGGCTTGCTGAACCTGCGGAACAAACGGATCGGACACGCCACATTCAAAGGTGTACCAGCCCGTGTAACCGATGTGTTGTAAGGCGGCCAGCCCGGCGGCAAAGTCGATGTGACCCTGACCCGGCAAGCGGCGGTTGTTATCGGCCAGGTGGACGTGGCCGATCCAGGGGCCGGCTTGTTCGATGCCGGCTTCGATGCCGGCTTCGGTGATATTCATATTGTGAAAGTCCAAGCACAGCCGAATATGGGGGTTATCCTGCTGGCGACAAATGGCCAGCACGGTAGCGACATCCCGCCAAAAACGGCTTTCGAATTGGGTAATCGGCTCCAGATAGATGGGGACATCGAGCGTCGAAGCCAGACGGGCCAGTTCATCGACGGCGCAATCGACCTGGGCCTGCTCGCCCGGCGGCGGTGCCGGGAAGGGCGGAAACAGCGGCAGCGGATCTTGGGGCCGGTATTCGGCGGTCAGCAGCACGGCCATGTTGAGTTCGGCAATGGCCTGGCAGGCTTCGGTCAGCCAGCCGATTTGATCAGGTTTGTAAAGGGCCAGCCCGCCCACCACTACGGCCACCAGTGCCAAATCGGCATTGTCTGCGGCCCGGCGCAGTTCCGTTTGCCACTGCTCCAGGTTCATGGTGGGAAAGATGATCGACTCGACTCCCCGGCAGCCGGTGGCGGCAATGGTTTCGCACTGGGCAGCCAGGGTGGGGCCGGGCACCATCGTGGTTAGCATTGAGAATTGCATATAGTTCCTCTTGAAAATAACCCATGTAGGGCAAACTTAAGTTTGCCCTACGAATGCTTTATTCCCTGTGGTGTTCTAACATAGATGCTTGTAATCCAGCCTTAAAAACACAAAAAGCCTCACGCGCACGGACAAAATGGTAGTCCAGGTTGAGGCTTCTCGGCCAGAGATGATGTTACGCAACATCAGGCATTTCATTGTTGGAGAGCGATATTAGAAGCGATAATCGACCATAGTCGTTGTTGTCGGTTTAGCTTGGCTCAACCCTCCGCGTTCTTATTATTGAATTAGAAACTGTTTTAAAAGCGTTGAAGGGTCCACAGATGGACACAGATTCTCACAGATACTATCAAAGGTTAGATAAAAATCAGTGACTATCCGTGTAAATCTGTGGACAACTCTGTAAACGCTGACTTTTCAAACAGCTTCTTAGGCTGCGTCGATATAGGCGATAATTTCACCCACCGGCACTTCTTCATCGGCCGGATAGAGCAGTTCGACCAGCGTGCCGCTGACGGACGCTTCCAAATCTTCGTTTACCTTTTCGGTTTCAATCGTCACGAGCACATCGCCGGCCGAGATCGGATCGCCCGGTTTGAAGTGCCACTCTACGATTAATGCTTCGGTCATCGTCATGCCAAATTTCGGCATGTAGACGGGGGTGCGTGCCATACATTCTCCTTAACGTCGGTTGTAGAATAACGTCCTCAATCTGATAGGGGCGGAGTACGTAGTGCGTAACGGGTTAAACCGGTGAGGAAGTTATTTAATTGCCATTGTAGTCGTTTACAAAGTTCTTTTCACGGCCGCAACAATCTCATCCGGTGAGGGGATGACCGCCTTCTCTAAGAGCGGGCTGGCGGGCATCGGCACGGGCTTGTTGGTCACGCGCTGCACCGGCGCTTTAAGATGAGAGAACGCTTTTTCGGCTACGGTGGCGGCCCATTCGCTGGCTGCGCCGCAGGTCGGATAGCTTTCGTCTACGGCTACGAAGCGTCCGGTTTTGGCGACGCTTTCCAGAACCAGCGTCTCATCCCAGGGAGAGAGGGTGCGCAGGTCAATCACTTCAACCTTGATGCCTTCTTGTGCCAGCGTTTCCGCCGCTTTGAGGGAATGATGAACCATCAATCCGGCGGTGCAAATGGTGACATCGCTGCCTTCGCGTTTGATATCGCCCTGGCCCAGGGGGATGACGTACTCCTCATCCGGCACCTCGCCCCGCCGACCGCCGAGCGTCAGTTGGTTGAGAAAAACGACCGGGTTGTCGTCTCGAATGGCGGCTTTGAGCAAACCCTTAACATCGTAAGGCGTGCTGGGGGTGACCACTTTGATCAGCGGCATATTCATAAAGAAAGGATGAACCGGCTGGCTGTGATGCGGCCCGGCTCCGATGCCGCCGCCGTTTTGGGTCATATAGACGATGGGTAGGGTGGCCTGGCCGCCAAACATGTAGCGCATGGCACCGGCCTGGTTGGCGATCTGGTCGAGGGCCAGGTACAGGAAGCTGCCAAACATCAGGTCGATGATGGGGCGTAAGCCGGTCGCCGCCGCGCCAACGCCGGCTCCGGCGACACCTAACTCAGAAATGGGGCTGTCGATGACGCGCCGGTCGCCGAATTCGGCGTGTAAGCCGCGCGTGCCGGCAAATACACCCAGGCGCACATCTTCGCCCATGAGGAAGACGTTTTCATCGCGCCGCATTTCTTCCATTAAGGCTTCTTTGATTGCAGCAATATAGGTTTTTCTTGGCAATGTATTTCTCCTACACAGCAATGGTAATGCCCAGCTCCTCAAGCCAGCGCTGGTACTCAATTAGCGGCAGGTCAGCCGGGCGCAAAGGTAACTCTATTTTGGTCCAAAAAGGAGGCAGCAGCCACGGGCGCTGACTTTCGACAATGCGGCGATCTTGATCGCGCAGGGTGTCTTGCATCGCTTCGAAATCTTCATCGTAGACAGGTTGGTCGTGGTCGTAGTTGCGCGATGACCCCCAGAAGGTGTCGGTTTTGTTGAACTGGCGCGGGCAAACCGCCTGCCAGATTAAGGTGTGTCGCCCATCCGTCGAGTCGGCGGCGGTGATGTCGAAATGGATGACGTTAGGAATGGCGACGGTCGTGGTTAGATGCACTTCGCGCGTGGTCTCATCGTGGTCACTTTCGGCAATGGTGGCGTTGTTGGGCTGCACCATCCGAACATCGACCTTCAGAACATTGCCTTCGCGCCAGACACGGTGCTCAGGTGGGGCAGCGTATTCGCGCGAACCCACCAGCCCTTCGTGAACCCACGGGCCGTGGGTGTCATCGAGCGCGGCCATAATCAACCGGGGCGCAGCGGCCACCCACGGTTCGTAAGTGCGCAGCGGCCCGGTAAGGAACTCCGGGTCATCGACCTTGGGCAGCGTCGGCAGATCGAAGCGTGGCTCATCGGCCAGGCAGACCCAAATCAAGCCGTAGCGCTCCTGTACGTGGTAGGTGGGCACCCTGGCGCTGGTCGGGATGTCGCGGCCCGGCTCTATCTGCGGAATATCGACGCATTGGCCGTTGGGCGCAAATGACCAGCCGTGGTAGGGACACATCAGGCAGTCGCCATAACCGGCTATCTCGCGGATTTCACCCAGCGAGAGTTGGGCCTGAAAGTGGCGACACACGTCCTCCATCGCCACCAACTCCCCATTGAGCCGCACAATTACTAACGGCTGGTTGAGCAGTTCGGTCGGGCGCGGTTCGCCGGCGGGCAGGTCGGCGGCGGGCATCACCGGATGCCAAAAGGGTCGCAGTGCCTCGTAGTAGTCGTGAATGGCCTCCGTCGAGGGAGCATTGTATAGGGGGGTGGTTGTCTGAACGTGCATCGGGAGTCTTCCTTCCTTCCTTCCTTCCTTAGCTCAAGGTTTTGGGCGGTGGGCAACGGCCCAAAACGCTACTCAATGTCATTAAGTTAGTGACTGGCGCTGGCCCCCCTAACCCCCCAGAGGGGGGAATTTAATGTCTTTCTCCCCCC
>JAGRBY010000455.1 GCA_020433835.1 Anaerolineae bacterium
CGCCTCAACCTGCCCGCTCCCGTCGATCTGTTTGGTATCGATCCCTACCAGAAGCGCGTTGGCGACGCCCTACTGTCGCCGGAACCGGCCTGGTTGGTCGCGGTCGAGGGGCTGGGCGGTATCGGTAAAACAGCTCTGGCCAATGCCGTCATTCGGCGGGTGGCTTTGACCCATCATTTTCAACAGATAGCCTGGGTCAGCGCCAAGCAGCAAGAGTTTTGGCCCGGTCTGGGTCTGCAACCCACCGCCCAACCCGCTCTCGACAGCGAAACCCTGATCGACAATTTATTGGCCCAACTGGGCGAGGAATCGCCCGAAATGGTTTCGCCCCAGCAAAAAATGGCATTGCTCACCGAGCGGCTGAAAGCGCAGCCTCATCTGGTGGTCATCGATAACCTGGAGACCATCGTTGATTTCGAGTCGCTGCTGCCGCTGCTGGCCCGTCTGGCCAACCCGTCCAAATTTTTGCTGACCAGCCGGGTGATGCCGCCGCAGGCCGGCCTCGCCTCGATCCGCCTGACCGAATTGAGTCGGGCCGACTCGTTTGATCTGCTCAGGCACGAGGCTGGACTGCGCCACATGACCTCGTTGGCTGAAGCTTCGGATGAGCAGTTGGGGCGCATCTATCAGGTTGTCGGCGGCCATCCGTTGGCCCTCAAGCTGGTGATTGGCCAACTGCACAGCCTGCCTCTTTCACAGGTGCTCGACAGCCTGCGGCAAGCTCAGGGCAAAAAAGTGGACGATCTGTACACCTTTATCTATTGGCAAGCCTGGTCCGTGCTAGCTGAGAGCAGCCGCCAACTGCTGTTGGTCATGCCGTTGGTGCAAAATGGTACCATCGATCAACTGGCGACCACCGCTCAATTAACTATGGGCGACCTACACGATGCCCTGGCGCAGTTGATCACGCTCTCTTTACTGGAGGTCAGCGGTACTATCGATCAGCGTCGCTACCGTATTCATCGATTAACCGAAACGTTTTTGCTCAATGAAGTTGTCAAATGGCCCAAGACACCTTGACCGATGCATCCAACTACACCGATTTTTTTATAACGGCTGTATTGACTAATATCGCCTATTGGCAAAATAATCCTGCCGTGCAATCGCTCGAAGTCGAGGCGCTCGACCAGGAGCGGGAGGGTCTTGTCCGGGCCATTCTCTATGGTCTGACCGTGCCTGAAGCCTGGCCGGCGGTTTACCAACTGATCGAAACGCTATCGCCCTATATAGAACGGCGCGGCTATTGGGCTGTCTGGCAGCAGGTGCTCGATCAAGCCCTGGCCCAGGCCCAACAACGTGACGATGCAGCTAGATGCGTTGTCTTCTCGCTCCTACTGGCTCGACTATTACAACGGCAAAGCAAAATAAAACAGACAATTCACCATTATCGATGGGCTATCAATTTCGCCCGGCAAGCTGGCAGTCGATATAATGAAGGGCGCGCCTGTACAAATCTGGGATACTTATATATCGAATTAGGCCGATGGTTCCGGGCAAAGGTGTTATGTTGTTATGCCCTTGATCTATTTGAGCAAATCAAGAACGAGCACGGTCAAGCCCATACCCATAATCATTTGGGTGTTCTATTTACATGGCAGGGTATCTGGCATAAGGCCCAGTTGCATCTAGAATCGGCGTGTGCTATCTGGGAGAAGATGAATGACCATCATGGTTTGATGCGTGGTCTCATTAACCTGGGTACCCTTTATATCCTTAGCCGACAACTCACCCAAGCTTTGCATTGCTTTCAAGACGCTGCCAATTATGCCCAATTGACCGGAGATGAACTTGAACTTGCCACAATTTACATGAACAGGGGCATCATCCATCAATACAACGGTAATCTCGCGGAAGCAGAACATTGTATTCGAAGCGCAGAAGCTATTTACCAGAAGTACTCAAATCTATCCGGATTAGCTCAGGCTTGGAGCAATTTAGGGATAGCTTATCTTGAGCAAGGTCGAGCACTTGAAGGGGGCCAATTTCTGCAAAAATCGCTGAATACCTGGCGTAAGTTAGACAACCGACAGGGCGAATTGAAGGCGCTGGCCGGTTTGATTGAGTATGAATTTATGCGACAAGATCATGCTCAAGTCACGGCCAAGTTGAAGGAGTTAAAAGCGATCAAGGCGCGATATCTGCCCCATTTCCAAGATCCGTATTTAAATACTATTTTGCAAAAGTATCATTACAGCTTGACTGAATAAAAAGCTCAGTCAGGCTGTAATGATTTTATAGGTTAATTAATCGTTAGCATCCACCTCCCGAATTTCCAGGATGCGAACACGCATGAGCCGGCGCTGTCACCGACAACCCGGCCTCGTCGGCCACGATGCCAACCGAACCGGCTACGGCGGCCAGCAGAGCTAACCCGGTTAAAACCGCAATAATTCTCTTTTTCAACATCTTGAAACCTCCATTTTAGCGCTAGGAGGGCCAAGATGAGAGTACTCTCGGCTGAGAAACTCAGCCTATTCGCGAATAATCCACAGCCCGAATAAATTGAATGATGCTTGGGCCAAACATTGTATTGTTAGACTTATTTGCAGGTGACGATTTCGACCGGTCAATTACCTAACTACGTCTCTAGTCTATCAGCTAGCCATATAAAAGCTATACAAAATTTCTTGGGCTTATCTGGGGATTTTCCAAGAAGTGAAGGGGGAGAGGAGTAGTGGTAAAGTTGTTAAAGATAAAGAACATGGCTCGATGGTATATATGTTGGGGGATATTACTGCTGCTAGGCGTTGTAGTTAGTCGAGTCTATGCCGATCCACCGGAGCCGGTCGTACAAAAAGTAAATGGAAATTTAATAGGCGGTGGGAATGTCGATGGTTTTCGGATCTCCCCTGATAGTGAGTGGATAACTTACTGGGCGGACCAAGACACAAATAACATATTTGAAATCTACAGCGTCCCATCGCGAGGTGGTGTGCCCCTTAAGCTTAACAGCGCTCTTACACCCGGCAAGAATGTTACGAATTTTGAGATCAGTCCGGGCAGTGGTCGGGTGATTTACTTGGCGGACCAGGACATCGATGAGGTCTTCGAACTTTATAGCGTCCCAATAGGCGGAGGTACGCCGGTTAAGCTCAATGTTCCTTTAACACTGGGGAAGAATGTTATAAATTTTGAGTTGATGCAAGGCAGCGGTCGGGTAATTTACCGGGCAGATCAGGACACGGATGAAGTTTACGAACTTTATAGTGCCCCAATAGGTGGCGGTACGCCGGTTAAGCTCAACGGCGCTCTCGTGCCCGGGAAGAATGTGGAGGCGTTTAAGATCAGTCCGGATAACAGCCGCGTGGTTTATCGGGCGGATCAAGATACAGATAATGGATTCGAGCTGTATAGTGTGCCTATAGATGGAGGTACACCGATCAAACTCAATGGCCCTATTGTGCCGGGAGGTGATGTTTATGAGTTTCTTGTTAGCTCAGACAGTAATTGGGTGGTTTATCGGGCGGATCAAGATACAAATGATGGCCTTGAGCTTTATAGTGTCCCAATAGGTGGCGGTACGCCAATCAGGCTCAATGGCTCTATTGCACCTGGGGGTGATGTTGGAGGTACCTTTCAGATTAGTCTTGACAGCCGTTGGGTGATCTATCCGGCTGATCAACGCGCCAAAGATTTATACGAGATATTTAGTGTTCCTATTGCGGGTGGCCCGTCAATACTACTTAATGGCTCGCTCACATCTGGGGGGAATGTAGATGCCTTCAAGATCAGCCCAGACAGTAGGCGGGTTATTTATTGGGCGGATCAAGATACAAATGATGGCTTTGAACTTTACAGTGTGCCTGTAGGCGGGGGTACAGTCGTGAAGCTCAATGGTCCTATTGTGCCGGGAGGGGATGTTTACGAGTTTCTTGTTAGCTCAGATAGTAGTTGGGTGGTTTATCGGGCGGATCAAGATACAAATGATGGTTTTGAACTATACAGTGTGCCAATAGGTGGGGGTACAGTCGTGAAGCTCAATGGCCCTATTGCCCCTGGAGGGGATGTGGGAACTTTTCAGATCAGACCGGATAGTAATCGGGTTATCTACCAAGCCGATCAGGATACAAACGATTTGCTTGAGCTTTATAGTGTCCCTGTAAGTGGAGGCTCACCTCTTAAACTCAATGGCCTTATTGCGCCCGGAGGGGATGTAGATGGAAATTTTGAATTATCCCTGGATAGTAACTTTGTTGTCCATCGTGGCGATCAGGCCACGAATGACATCTTTGAACTCTTTATCAGTTACCTGCCGCTGAGTGTAGACACAACCATCCCCCCGGCCAATAGGATTGCAGTTGAACCGAATAGTAAAGTTGGCATCGTTTATAGCCTCCCCTTCGATCAAAGTACGGTTAACAATCAGACCATAACAGTTCATGGTTTCCAGAGCGGGTCGCAAACTGGCCCGGTGGTAATTGCCAATGATAAAACCCTACAACTAACCGTTGCAGATCCCTTTCAGCCCGGTGAACTGGTCCAGGTTACTGCCCGAAATACAACGCAAAACAACTACGGTCTTAGTGCCACGCCTTATGTGTGGCAATTTTATGCGAAGGCCCGCACCGGTTCGGGCGTATTTACCAGTACGGCTCAAGCGCTTGGGGGAACCCGATCTGAAGGCGTCGCCCTTGGTGATGTTGATGGGGATAGCGACCCCGATGCCATTGTTGTCTATGACCATTCTACCGGTGGCTCTCCAACGGGCAATGAGGTATACCTTAATGAAAACGGACAGTTTAGCCGTGTCCAAGAGTTAGGTAAGGCGTCCAGTAAGGCCGTAGCCTTGGGCGATTTGAATAATGACGGGGTTTTGGATGCTTTTGTGGTTAACGGTAGTAATGAAGCCGATGAAATATGGTTAAACACTGGCAATACCAGCCCTATCTTCCAGGTCGAGCAGCTAAATGACTCGTTTTCAGGTACCGATGTTGCCCTGGCTGATTTCGATGGAGATGGTGACTTGGATGCTGCGGTCACCAATACGAACAACGCGCCGAATCAAATTTATATTAACGATGGCGGGACATTTAACGCCAAGCAGGCACTAGGATCTCTATCCAGCCTCTCAATAGCGGTAGGGGATGTTGATCTTGATGGCGATATTGATGCCTTAGTCGGTAATGCGGAAAGTCCGGTTGGACTATGGCTCAATGATGGGGACGCCAACTTTAGTCTTGTTCAAAATATCGACACCGGTAACAGCGCCCAAGCGATAGCCCTGGCCGACTTTGATGGAGATTATGACCTGGATGCCTTTTTCGCCCACGGCAGCACCCTTGGCCAGCCCAATCAGTTCTGGGTTAATAGCGAAGGTAGATTCATCAATAGCGAATTAAATTTAGGCATAACGAACAATCTTAACAGTCGGGAATTAAGCATTGGTGATATCAATGCTGACGGCGATTTGGATATATTCGAAGCTACCCTCTCCGGTTATGTAGTGTGGCATAATAATGGAACAGGGAACTTTCACAGCGCCCAGATTAATACAACCAGTAGTCGTGCTGTAGCTCTGGCTGATGTCGATGGTGATGGTGATCTGGATGCTTATGCTGGAGACTATCTCGACACGCCGGATACTATTCTCCTCAATGACTTGTCGATGGCGCCACCCGATTATGAACAAGCTGTATTTTTACCCACTATTTTTCGGGCACCCCCCATTATATCAACAACAACCCAGATCAATATTGTAAGTATTGGTACGGGCGGCATTTGTAGGGTGGAAATTACCAATAAAGCAGGAGGATGGCTGGGAGGATGTGGGGGTGAGATAAATGATGGGGAGATCCTTGCTGACTATAAAACAACACTTTGTTCCCAAATAACTTTACCCCCCCAGGATACAACTTACCGGGTTAAGGTTTTTCCAAAGTATTGTAAGTCAGAAGTTAATATCTTTTACGACGCAGTTGGGGTGACACGTTTTAGGGAAGTTGAATGTATAGAACGAAGTAGTTCCGCACTTTGTCCCAAGTGAAAGTGGAGAGAAC
>JAGRBY010000456.1 GCA_020433835.1 Anaerolineae bacterium
TAATTTGACGCAGCTTGATGCCGCGCCATTCGGCTTCGCTTTCCCAAATTTCGGCCAGGTCGCCGCCGCCTTCTATAATCAGCCACTCAAGGCCGGTAATTTCATCCAGCACAGCTTTTACACCGCGTTTTAGACGAGCCACGTTACCAAAATTCTTCGAACGATACCACACCAAGCGTCCGTCGCGCCCGTACAGCGCCAGCCCTGTGCGAACGCCTAAGTCAACTGCCAGTAAAAAGATATGCGTACTCGTTTCTTAAATAATTCCGTGCAACAAGCCCGAAAAAGTTTTGTGGTTGATAGGCTGCTTATCTTAGTTTTTGGGGCGCAATCTTGAAGCCAGATCACGTATTTGAGTAAAACTAATCGGTTTGATAAGTACGATATTGGCTTTGCTGCGCAACATTTCGGCTCTTAATGGGTCGGCTGTGGCCAACATCACCCGCGTTGTGGCAAGGCGATCGTCGCTGCGAATATGCCGCAAGATGTCTTCACCGGCGACTCCAGGGAGATGCAAATCTAAAACAACCACGCTTGGCACGACAGAAGCCAATCTTTCTAACGCTAGATTGCCGTCTCCTATAATCTCAGTATCATACTTAGCCTCTTTAAGGGCCATACTAAAGATGTCAGCCAATCTTGGATCATCCTCAATAACAAGGGCCGACGGGTTAGTTCCTGCGTTTTCACTCATAAGGTTTCCTTTTGTACCACGGTTAGGGGTAGAATGATGGTAAAAGTTGAGCCACTGCCCTGTTCACTTTGCAATTCCAATCGACCGCCCATTAATTGGGTTAGCTGGCTTACAATTGATAACCC
Organism: Anaerolineae bacterium; assembly: GCA_020433835.1. The sequence goes on from JAGRBY010000456.1 coordinate 820, forward strand.
TAAGCCGGAGCCTAAATTTCCTCGCGTTGCTGAGCCGTCAACTTGGCGGAATGGCTCAAAAATATAATCTTTGGCTTCGGGTGGAATACCAATGCCCGTATCCGAGACCTGAATTGTCCAGTAACTATCGTCTGACTTGTACAATTTATAGCTTACAGAGCCGCCTTGGGGCGTAAACTTAATCGCGTTGCTCACCAAATTGATCAAAATCTGGCGCAGCCAATAGGCATCGCCGGCGATTTCAGGTGATAAATGGGAGTCAAGGGTATAGCTGAGGTCGATTTCCTTAGCAGCGGCCAACATTTTTGTAGAGAAATATACGGCCTCAGCCAGTTCTTCAGGCGAGAACGATTCTGATTTTACAACGACCTGACCGGACTCGATCCGGGCTTGATCCAATAGATTCGTGACAAAGTGGAGTAATTGCCCGGTGCTATCCATAATGTTAGACGTGATATCTTTTTGTTTTTCTGAAATAGGCCCATACACGCCCAGGTGTAGCATTTCTGTGTAACCGTTGATGACGCCGAGAGGTGTCCGCAGGTCATGGCTTACATTGGCGAGTAGCTCAGACTTCAACCGGCTGGTTTCCGAAACCCGTTCGTGGGCTTCGATGAGAGCCTGCTCGGCCTCTTTCTGGTGGGTAATATCACTTACAACTCCGTAGATAAAGCGGTGATTGCTATCGAGACGATTTTCAACTTGCGCGCTATCTCGCACCCAAATAATTCTGCCGTCAGAGCGAACCAGGCGATACTCCATCTCACTTTGTTCTCCACTGAGTAATAGTTCGGCCTGTTCGGCAGCCGCAACACGATCATCAGGATGAATTACTTGTCTCGGCCAGAAACTCCAGTCTGACAAAAATCTTTCCTGCGGGTACCCTGTCATTTCCTCTACATTGGGTGAGATATAGCCGTTGACCACTTGACCGTCATGGGTGAATTCGGTCATATAAATATGAACACTTACCGAGGAGAGAACCTGGCGTAAGTGGGCCTCGCTTTCTTGCAGGGCCTTTTCTGCCCGTTGTTGTTCTAGCGTAGCAGAAATCCAGTTAGCCATCAGATGGACAAAATCTTGGTCGACTTCTTCAAACGGCGGCTCTTTAGGCTTGATACCGCTAAAGTTAACTGTACCGTAATGTTGACCGTTTATTTGAATAGGGGTTCCGATGAAACTTTCTAGCTTTGTGTTATGATAACAGGGATGCTCGCGCCATTGAGATTGACCTATGTGGGAAATAGCCACAGCATCGCCTTTAGCGAACGTGAGATAGCAAAATGTTTGATCGAATTTGAATATTTGCTCTTTTTCAATACCTGTAGCGACCCTGGTAACAATATGTTTCACCTTGTAAACATTGTCTGTTTCGTCAACTTGGCTCACAATACCCACTTCTGTACCTAAAAGCTCACATCCGACACGAAGCACAGCTTCAATTTGCTGCTCGAAAGAGAGACCGGGGGATGAAAAAACCTCATAAAGCGCTCGCATGCGTTTAACTTGTTCTTGTAGAGCGTTCTCGATCTTTTTTCGTTCGGTGATATCCTCTTTTACCGCCAGAAAGTGGGTTATTTCTCCTTTGGTATTGCGTATAGGTGAGATCGAAGCCGACTCCCAGTAATGTTCGCCGTTTTTCTTCTTGTTAGAAAATTCTCCGTGCCAGATACCCCCAGAGATAATGGTTTCCCATAAATCTTTATATTCCTCTTGACTCGTTTTCCCTGATTTTAACACGCGTGTATGAACCCCTTTGGCCTCTTCTAATGTGTAGCCGGTCGTGCGCTCAAAACTGGGGTTGGCATACTCGATGTAACCTTCGAGATTGGTGATAACAATGGTATTGGCGCTCTGTTCTACAGCAGCCATAAGCCGCTGTAGTTGCTCTTCGGTTTTTTTACGTTCGGTAATATCTCGAAAGATGCCGGTATAGAGGGGTTCTTCGCCAATGTTCCCTTCACTAACCACCACCTCCAATGGGAAGGTAGAGTGATCCGGGCGTAATCCGACAGTTTCTTGTCGATTGTTCATAAACTTTAAGAATGAAACCGGCTCGGAATAATTTGATGATGTACCGTTTGTACCATTTGTGGACGCTATCAACTTGCTAAACGGTTGCCCAATGGCCTCAGCAGCGGAAAGACCAAAGATGAGTTCTGCCCCAGGATTAAAGCTGGTCAACAGTCCATCTCTTGATAATGTTACGACGCCGTCTTGAATATCTCTAACAATTGCTTCGGTTGTCATAACCGCCTTTTGAAGCGCATCGAGTACTTTGTTGTACATTCTGGCGATCTGACCGATCTCTGTGAACGGTTCGACGTGGACACGCAGATGAATATCTCCGGTATCGGCTTGATATTGCAGGGCTTGCAGGAAATCTAAAATTTCCGTCGCAGCATCGTGTTCGGAAACGTTCAAACCAACCTGTTCATCTTCCAAACTGACTCGCAGCGGGCGATAACGGTCGATTGTTTTAATGAGTAAATAGCCTAAACCAAACGCCCAAATGCCGCAGACCACAATACCGGCTACTTGGACCCCAATTTGTTCCAACCGCGTCAATCCGGTTCCCATCAGGGTCAGGTTGCCAAAAAGTGCTACCGCTAATGTTCCCCATATCCCTGCCGCAAGATGAACCGGAATAGCGCCGACCACATCATCAATACGAAATTTTTCTAAGAGGTGATCGGCCTTTATCATAACCAGGCCACCGATGGCTCCAATCACAATGGCGGATAAAGGGGAGACAATGTGAGCAGCAGCCGTGATAGCTACTAAACCGGCCAGCACTCCATTCATTAAAAGTTCAACTTGATATCGACCGTCGGTGCCCCAGTTGAACAGTAGAACCGCTACGCTGCCGGCTGATGCAGCCAGAATAGTGTTTAGAATAATAGCCGGTATTTTCTCATTGAGGCTAAACGTGCTGCCGCCGTTGAAGCCTAACCAACCAAACCAGAGCAGAAAAACGCCCAGAACAGACAGTGGTAGGTTGCTGCCGGGGATTTTTTTAGGCTCTCCTTCTGCGCTAAAACGCCCCGTTCGTGGTCCGATAATCAATACTGTCGCCAAAGAAACCCAACCGCCAACACTGTGAACCACGGTGCTACCGGCAAAATCAACAAATCCCCATGCACCGAGCCAGCCTGTGTGTGTTCCATCGGCCAGCCCGTTCCAGGCCCAGTGGCCAAAGATGGGGTAAATCAATCCTGACAACAACACGACCATAATCGCGTAGCCTGCAAAATTCACCCGTTCGGCAATAGCTCCGGATAAAATAGTTGTGGCCGTGCTGCAAAACATTGCTTGAAAGATAAAGAAGACGACTCGTTGCGGGGCTGTTTCTGGCGATAGTAAAAAATCGGATGAGCCAATCCAGCCGGCTTGTGTAAGACCAAACATTAGGCCATAGCCAAATGCCCAAAACAACAAAACGGATATGGTGATATCAACCAGATTTTTAATTGCAACATTGATGCTGTTTTTGGAGCGCGTTAGTCCTGACTCTAAACAGGTGAAACCGGCCTGCATTAAGAATACAAGACTGGAGCAGAATAGGACCCACAGGATGTCGAGAAGGGATTGACTCATAAGCGTTTCCTTTTTAGATGAGGTCCAATTTGGGTTTTGCGGAAGGTAGTCTAGCTATCTGTTATGCTGATATCTGGGTGCGTCCCAAATTTTAGGAAATCGGGACAAAATAGCGAGGATCTCCTATACCTTATGCTTACCCAAATCTCGGAACACACATCCCTGATCTTTGGAGATTTATGTGAAGGAACAAGTAACTTTTTGAGTCAATGATACCCGAATTCAGAATGATGATCAAGCCTACTTACCGAGTTGTAACCCGCTTCATCTTTTATCGAGATGCGTTCAACTTCAATCGACAGATCAGCTCTGGCTTTTATACAAATAGAGTTCCGTTCTTGAGCAACTGGCCCAAAATTATCTGGAGACCATCATTACAAGGTAAAATCAAACTTAAGACAGCCAACTCAGTTTACGACATATCCCCATACAGCCGCTTAAAGTGGCGATCCGAGTCCATCCCGCCTTTCAGCTCCGTACGACCGTGCAGCATGCGGTCATTGTCAAAAATAAACATAGTGCCGGGAGCGACATCGATATGAATGATATGATCGTTGATGGCCGCGAAGAAGTTTTGTACGGGTGGCGGCGGATTATCCAGCAAGTCGTACCGGAAGCGGATGAATGGCCCTTCGTTGCGATCGGTGACGATGGGATCGGTTAAGGGTGGGTAATCGATGTGGTCGGGCGCGGGAAACGTGACAGTTTGGGTTTTGAGGTACTCTACATCCTCTGGACTGAGGTCAGCGAGGGCTTGCCAGCCATCGGCTAGCAACGGGATGCCGCCCCCCGCCGACTCGGGTTGTACGCAAAACATGGCAATATACTTGGGTGGTTTCTCAAACCAACTAAGGTCGGTATGCAGATCGAACACGCCTGTGCCGGCGTAAGAGGCCGGTTGGAATCCCGGTTTGGGTTTCAAGTCCATTACCAGCGGCAGCCCCAAATAAGAGATGGGCTGAGCAAACGCAGCTACTGTCATTTCAAGCGTATCGTTCGGAGCCTGTAAACCGGCCTCTTTTATCAGTACATAGCCCTTTTCTTGCAGTTCTTTGAGTAGATCCATCCTGTCCTCCATAAAAATTTGAATACATACATAAGCCCAAAAAGGCGCAGATAGCGACTAAAGATGTTAGGCTGTTGGTGCGAAAGGTGCGGTAATCGACGCGGTCAAGGCTGGTCTGTCACCTTATGAAGTGGATATAAACAGTTATTAAATCTTACTCATACCGCCTTATCAAGCAAGAATCTTGAGGCTTTGCATAATATCGGTGTGAATAGCTAATTATCAGCCTTTTGAGAACTGCATTACACTACCTTTGCACTTTAAAGAATGATGGCCAGAAACCAGGGTTTTTAGCGTTAAAAAGAGCGCTTTTGGCGCAAAAGGGTATCAATGCGGTATCAAAACCCTGGTTTCTAAAAAGTGCAAACATAGTATGTATTATTTAGACATTACAAAAGGAACAAAAATCAGTCTTGCTTCTTTAACCTGAACTTCCCGGCTAGCCGAGTTTACGTCAA
>JAGRBY010000457.1 GCA_020433835.1 Anaerolineae bacterium
TCTTGAGCATATAGGAACTAACTGTCGAATCTGCTGTAAAGTTGCTTGTGCTATCGCTTCGGAAGATTGGGCCTTAAGAACAGCTCTATCAATTTCATGCAATATCTGCAATCGTTCAATATATTGGTATCTATCCTTTTCAACACGTTTGCGTTGGCTGATATCCCGAATAATAATTAATACTTCATCATTATCAATTGCTGAGGTGCGAGCTTCATAATCGTAAATAACGTCTTGAGTGACCATTTGATACTCAAAACGTTGTATATCTCCGGTGGTTAGCGTTTGTTCTATTGCTTGTAATGTTTGTTGGGCGACGGAACTAGGCATCACGTCGATGATGGATTTTCCGATAAGTTCGGATGGATCAGCGGGCAAATTCACTTCTTCTGAGAGTTTGAAATCTAAAAAAGTGCCGTCTTTGTTTACACACAAAATCAAATCAGGAATAGCATTCAAAATTTGTAGCTGTTGAGTTCGATATTTGATGGGGTCTTTTACTTGTTGTAACTGGATAGTGAGATCTCTATTTTTGTGGTTAGAATAGTTTTGTGAATAGATGATTCCTTCATGAACTCGGTGTCTTGACTGTTCATATAGAAGTTCTTGTTCTAATTTAACTTGTCTCGTAATGTCGGTGAATGTGCATAGAAGAGATTGTTCTGTACCCTCGCAAGCCTTAATCACAACGGTAAAGTAATGATCAATGCCATCAGATGATTTTCGTTGAATAGTCTCTGGCTCTAAGTAATCAGAAGAAAATTTACATAATCGGCTCAGCTTTTCTTCATACTTTAAAAATTCCGGAAAAAGTTTGAGAAGATACAAACCTTCTAGCGCTTTTTTCTTATTTTTGCCATCGTAATCAAAGGGCAAATTTCCAGTTAATACAATTAAGTTCTTATCGAGAAGTAAGTACCCAATATTTTGTGTGCGAAGCACTTGTGTATATATATGTAATATATTATTGGGCTTGCCCATCATATCTCCGAATGTGAAACGTCGAGGCTCAGTGTATAAGCATCTCAGGTAACAAGATATGTCTTGTCTGCCTCAATCTATCTTAACTTATTCTTCCGTTGGTTTAAATTTGTTATGTGTGCAGATTGCGTTGAGAATCTAAAAATCCTGCCAATAAATCTGTTTGGCAGGATACGGATAATGAATTACAAACGCTTTTAATGATTTTTGATACAGTGTAGAAGTTAAAAGGTATAAAATGCGATAGGGCGCTGGAGTTAACAATTAAAAATTGTTTATTCCAAACGCCCTATGCACAAAGGAGATATACAATGCCCGCAACCTCAACTTACCTCTATTTTACTCCATTACGTAGCGGGTTTATATGTAAAAAGCCTTAAGTTATCGTTGGATTTCGTGGAGAAGAGTTGTAAAACTGTTGGTTTACCGAACTGATCTAAAAAGTATTGTTTACATCTCCGATTGGGTTGTTTGTGCCTGTTCACGAGCGGCATTTAACTTGTCCATCAGCTCTTCTGTTTGGTGAATAATAACCGGCATACATTGCGAACAGATCCACGTTTCGTAACCTGCAAATCGTATTCGAACCATCGGCACAGTTTCCTCAGAATTTCCACAGTTAAAACAAGTCAATGATTGGGTAGAGTTACTCATTTTTTTCTCCTTCATAAATTGGTTGGCAAACTTTAAATATAGAGACGGTCTCTAAGCTCCTCCTTGAGCAGGAGCTTAGAGGCTTTAGTATAACCGATTTTTAATTGAGAAATGCTTGCAAATCTTCTTCCACTGTGGTGATGGGCGCGAGACCAAACTTCTCTACCAGCACTTGCAGCACATTAGATGAAACAAACGCAGGCAGCGACGGGCCTAAACGGATATTCTTGATATCCAAATAAAGTAATGACAACAAGATGGCGACCGCTTTTTGCTCGTACCACGATACAATCAATGAAAGAGGTAGATCATTCACGCCGCATTCGAAGGCGTTGGCCAGGGCCGAGGCAATCTTAATCGCGGAGTAGGCATCGTTGCATTGACCGATGTCAAGCAAACGCGGAATGCCTCCAATATCCCCAAACTCCAGCTTGTTGAAGCGATATTTGCCGCAAGCCAGAGTGAGAATAACGCAATCATCGGGTACGGTTTGAGCCATCTCCGTAAAATAGTTTCGTCCGCTTCTGGCCCCGTCACAGCCGCCGATCAAGAAAAAATGTTTGATCGCCCCTTGTTTGACGCCGTCGATTACCTTATCCGCCACGCTTAAGACGGCATTGTGGCCGAAACCAACCATAATCGTATGCTCCGGCTCAGACTCTGCAAAGCCGGGTTGAGCCAAGGCCGCCTCGATTACGGCCGAAAAGTCTTTATCGGCAATATGTTCGACATCGGGCCAGGCCACCAGGCCGGTGGTAAAGAGGCGATCCTTGTAGCTCTCAGCCGGCTCTTGAATACAGTTGGTCGTCATCAAAATGGCTCCCGGAAAAGCATCGAACTCCGCTTTCTGCTTTTGCCAGGCACCGCCGTAGTTCCCAACCAGATGCGGATACTTATGGAGGCCGGGATAGCCGTGCGCCGGCAGCATCTCCCCGTGGGTGTAGATGTTGATGCCTTTGCCCTCCGTCTGTTTCAGCAGCAGTTCCAAATCCTTCAAATCATGACCCGAGACCAGGATGGCTTTCCCTGCCACCGGCGTCACGCGGACCGCGGTCGGCTGCGGATGCCCGTACGTTTCGGTATGAGCCTGGTCGAGCAGCTCCATCGTCTTTAAATTGACCTCGCCACACTCCAGACAAAGCGCGATTAACGTATCGATGTCTTGCTCGTTCATCGCCAGCGCATTGAGACCTTTATAGAAGAAATCATACAGCGCTTGATTATCGTAGCCTTGTACGTGGGCGTGATGCGCGTACGCTGCCGCCCCCTTGATGCCAAAAAGCAGCAGATCTTGCAGAGCGGTCGCATCATCATTCAGCAGATCGATGCGCTCGGCTACGGGCGCGATTGACTTCGCTTGAGCGACCTGCCCTTCTAACGTCTCGGCCAACGCGCTGATGGCCGATACTGCGACTGTTTCCGGGGCGCGATTGTTGTCCGCGCAGGCCTGCGCATACAACTGTTTGGCCCTGGCTCTAGCCGCAATCGTCGCTTGCGCGATTTCGGCCACACGGGCGGGATCAAAATTGACGTTGGTGACAGTCGTAAACAGAGCCTCCAACATAATCAAATTGAGTTCATCATCCTGCACGCCCAACGCCCCCGCCCGGTAGGCGTATCGAGCCAAATCCTTGACCAGATCAACAACCAGGTCCTGTAACAGAGCCGTTTCGGCATCTTTGCCGCAAACCCCCTTGTCGGTACAACCGTAGGGGCGATAGGTTTGTTCACACTGATAACAAAACATCATTCCTTCCATGCGAATTCTCCCAGAGATTTTTTGATGTACACAATAAATAATTGGGTTCATCATAACGGTTCTTCGTTCTCAAGTCCGTGACTTTGATCACCATGAGCGGTTTGACATGAACAGGCCGCGGTAAGATAATGAGGCCGCTTGCCAATAATGAATACCATCGCGATTGACCCTTGTAGAATTGCCGAAACCCGCTGCCCCCTGTTCACCCTGTTTTCTTGTCTTCCGGTGAGCAGGTACATGCGTTGTCGAAGGCGACAGAGGCGAGCAAAGGAGGCGTTGTGAGCCAAACCCCGTTCTTCGACTTCGAGCGGTCGAAGGCTTTCATTAGAAGCGTACCCTATTTCCACACATTGGACGACGCCGCGCTGCGCGATGTCGCTGCCGAATGCATCGAGCGCCGCTACCGGGCCGGCGAGATCATTTTTCTCGAAGGTGAGACCAACGCCGGGCTGCACCTGGTTGTGGACGGTTCTTGCCAGGTTTACCGCCTGTCGGCAGAGGGGCGCGAGCATGTGATCTCCGCGCTTGGCCCCGGCGACTGGTGCAACGAGGTGCCGGTCGTCGATGGCGGCCCCAACCCGGCTAATTTGGCGGCGGTGGACGACGCCACGCTTTGGGTTATCTCCTCGGCGGCGTTGGAACGCTTGCGCCGCCAACAGCCCATTCTAAACGATATGATCATCAAAATTTTGGCGACCCGCTGCCGGCATCTTCTGCAGCGAGTCTACAATCTGTCGTTTTTGTCGGTCACGGGCCGGCTGGCGGCTTTCTTGCTGGAGCACGCAGACGACAGCCACCGCTTGAGCCGCCGCGTCTGGACCCAAGATCGCATCGCTGCCCATTTGGGTACGGTGCGCGAAACCGTCACCCGCGCCTTTAAGGAATTGCAGCAGGCCGGCTTCATTGCGGTTACCCGCCATCGCATCGACATTGTTGACTGGGAAGGATTGAAAAACCTTGGTTAAATTCTCTGCTCTCACGCTGAAGTCGATTACGAACTTCAGCCCATCCACCGCGCCCGCACCCGGAGGCCCGCCGTGCCGCCCCTAACCCGTTGGTTCATAAAGTCGGCCTTTGTGGCGCTGATTGCGTCGCTGTTGATCCGGGCGGCGATGGCGGTGCTGCCGATGATGGGCCATCCGCTGGTGGCGACGGCTTTGTCGCCGGTTTTTCTGCACCTATTCGTATGGGGCTGGGTGACACAGATGATCTTTGGCGTGGTTTACTGGATGTTCCCCAACTACACGCCGCAACAGAAGTATGGCAACGAAGGGCTGTGGCAGGCGACCTTCTGGCTGTTCACCATCGGCTTGGGGCTGCGGGTGGTGGGCGAGCCGCTAGCCGTGCTGCGACCCGAGGCGCTGTGGGGTTGGTTGACCGCGCTGTCGGCGCTGTTGCAGTGGTTGGCGGCGCTTATCTTTGTGGGCAACACCTGGGGCCGAGTCAAGGGGCGCTGACGATGCCGCGATTGAGCATTTGGTTTATTCGCGCCGCGCTGCTGTATCTGGCGGCGGGTGTGACTGTGGGTGGGCTGCTGTTGGGCAACAAGGGCCTGCCGGTGACGCCCTGGTTGTGGCTGGTGCTGCCCCTGCACGTCGAGTTCTTATTATTCGGCTGGATTATGCAGTTGGTGTTGGGCGTGGCCTTTTGGATATTCCCCCGCTTTTGGCGCTCGCGCGGTAACGTGACTCCGGCCTGGATCGCCTTTGGCCTGCTCAACGCCGGGGTGTGGCTGGCCGGTCTGGCCCCGATCCTGGGCAATTCGGCCTGGCTGCTGCTGCTGGGCCGGTTGGCCGAGGCCGGGGCGGCGTTGGCCTTTGGTCTGCACATCTGGTCGCGCATCAAGCCGCCGGGGATCACCGCCCCACCGGGCGGCTGATCGCTCCGGCGGCGATGCGCGTTACTTATAAGGAAGGCGGCCCTATTTCAAGCGGTATAAATACTCGCCCGCGTTCTCAACCAGCAAAATGCCTTCGTCTTCGCGGTTGGCATAGTCGGCCGGGTTGATGGTGGCCGGATCGCGGTAGCCCAGGTTGATCAGATGGCAATCGGCTTCCGGGATGCCGGTTGCCAGGGTCACCTCGATGCGCGGCTGCTCGATGCCGTTGTCGAACGCGCCTTTGCCGCGCACGTGCGTCGAGTGGGCCAGCACGCCGCCCGGCATGTCGCTGAACTTGTCCCACTGCTTGGTAAAATAGTCGCGCACGTGGTAACCGACCGCCCGAATCTGGTCGCCGTGGCTGTAGCTGATCTCCTTGAGGTGCGGGGCGTAGATAATCACCTCGCCGCCGTCGGCCACGACCGGCTCGGTTTTGTACATGGCCTTGGCCGCCGTCCACAGGTCTTCATACTTGGTATCGGGCATCGACAGCACGGTTTTGAACGGTTTGGCGCAGTAGCGAATGTTCAGTTGGGCCGACAGGTCGGCGGCAGCGCCCCACGCCTCGAAGATATCGCCCACGTACAGCCCGTGCAGATCGTGACCGTGCATAACCTGGGCCAGCAGCGTTATCGGCTTCATACTCAAGATCAGATTGGCCGCTT
>JAGRBY010000458.1 GCA_020433835.1 Anaerolineae bacterium
CTTTCACGTATTATGGTAAGAAACCAGGTTTTTGATGCTTAACTGAAAGCCATTTGAGGCAAAAAATATCGTTTTTAATGCTAAAAAACCTGGTTTCTAAAAAAGTGCAAAGGTAGTGATGTACAATCCCCTATTAAATTGACTACTTAATCAATTGAATTGAATACTATAAGGTAATCAAATGAATTTACTACACGATTTTCATGGACCCAACGCCGGGTACATCTTAGAGCTTTACGAACGCTATCAGCAAGACCCCAATTCGGTTGATCCTGAAACACGCGCTTATTTCAAGGATTGGACGCCCTCTACCAACGGAGCACCGGCCGCAACCGCAGCGATGGCCCCAGCGATTGACACCGACAAGCTTGTTGGAACGGTCAATTTAGCCCAAGCCATCCGCGAGTATGGGCATCTCGCCGCCCAGCTAGACCCGCTCGGTACGCCGCCGCCCGGTGATTCGTCACTGGGTGAGGCGTATTACAACGTTACACCCGATGATTTGCGCCAATTTCCGGCCAGCCTGATTGGCGGACCGGTGGCTGAAGGCAGCGACAACGCCCTGCAAGCCATCGAGCATTTACGCCAAATCTATTCATCAACCATTGGCTACGATTACGATCACTTACGCCAAATTGAAGAGCGAAATTGGCTGCGCCAGGCCGCGGAGTCGAGCCGTTTCCGGCCTTCACCGGAACAGGACAATTATGTAGGTTTGTTACATCAGTTGACTGATGTCGAGGTTTTTGAGCGCTTTTTGCATCGCACCTTCCCCGGTAAAACGCGCTTCTCGATTGAAGGGCTGGATATGATGGTCCCTATGCTCAACGAGATCATCTGGCGAGCCTCAAAAGCGAAGTTCCAAACGATTCTGTTGGGTATGGCTCACCGAGGCCGGTTGAATGTCTTGACGCACGTTCAAAACAAAGACTATGCCGAAATTCTGGCCGAGTTCAAAGACCCCCTCACCAGCGAAAATGCGCTGGACCAATACCTGGCCAAAGGCTGGACAGGCGACGTCAAATATCACAAAGGGGTTTTACATACCCTGCGCGGCGGCGAGGCCAACCCGCTTGTGGTTTCGATGGCCCCCAACCCCAGCCACCTGGAACTGGTTAACCCGGTCATTGCCGGTATGGCCCGCGCCGCCGGCACAAAAGTTGATCATCCCGGTCCCGCCGATTTTATGCCGGGGTTATCGCTGCCGATTATCATTCACGGCGATGCCTCCTTCTCGGGGCAAGGTATCGTGGCCGAAACCTTCAACTTCCGCTATCTGCGGGGATACGATGTCGGCGGTACCATCCATATCATCGCCAACAACCAGCTCGGCTTTACGGCCGACCCCGACGACTCGCGTAGTACACTTTACGCCAGTGATGTAGCTAAAGGTTACAAAGTCCCCATTGTTCACGTCAACGCCGACGATCCCGAAGCCTGCCTTGAGGTCGCGCGTTTGGCAATTGCCTATCTGCTTGAGTTCGGCAAAGATTTCGTCATCGACCTGATTGGCTACCGTCGCTATGGCCATAACGAAGGCGATGAGCCTCGTTTCACCCAGCCGTTGATGTATAAAAAGGTCGATGAACACCCTACCGTGCGCGAACAGTGGGCCAGCAAGCTAGTTGAAAACAATCTCCTTGAGGCCGAAAAAGCCCAGGCGATGGTCGACAGCCAGTTCAACAAAATGCAAGCGATTATGAACGAGCTTGATCCGCAGGAAAGCATTGTTGAACCGGAGCCGGAACCCCCGCCCCCTGGTGCGGCTAAACAAGCGCACACGGCTGTGCCCATCGACCGGCTGCGAGCGCTAAACAAGTCGTTGTTGGCACTACCCGAAGGCTTTTCGCTTCATCCCCGGCTGCAACGTATTTTGAAACCCAGGCACTCGGCTTTGGACGATATCGATGCAGGCAAGGTCGATTGGGCCACCGCCGAAGCGTTGGCGCTGGCCTCTATTCTGGAAGACGGCATCGCCATTCGCATGACGGGTGAAGATGTCGAACGTGGTACCTTCAGCCATCGCCACGCTGTGCTGCACGATGCCGAAACCGGCAAACAATATGTGCCGATGCAGCAAATTCCACAGGTCAAAGCCGCCCTTGAAATCGTCAACAGCCCGCTGACAGAGAACGGAGCTGTTGGCTTTGAATACGGTTACAATATTCAAGAGCCGGATCGCCTGGTCATTTGGGAGGCGCAGTACGGCGATTTCGTTAACGGCGCTCAGCCTGTGATCGATGAATTTATCGTCTCCGGGCGCGATAAGTGGGGCCAAACACCGTCGCTGGTGATGCTGCTGCCGCATGGTTACGAAGGCGCAGGGCCGGACCACTCGACCGCCCGGTTAGAGCGCTTCTTGCAAATGGCCGCCGACATCAATATGCGGATTGCCAACTGCACCACGTCGGCCCAATATTTCCATCTGCTGCGCCGTCAGGCAGCACTGCTCAAAACCGACCCGCTGCCGCTGATTATTATGACGCCCAAGAGCTTGCTTCGTAACCCCTTAGCTGCCTCTTCGCCCAAAGATTTCGTCGAGGGCTTCTGGCAACCGGTTATTGATGACGCCCGCGCGCAAGAGTCGCCGGATAAGGTCAAACGGCTGGTCTTCTGTAGTGGCAAAATGTATGTCGATTTAGTGAGCAGCGACTACCGCCACAATAACGAGGCTGTCGCCATCGCCCGCATCGAGCAGCTCTATCCGCTACTGCCCGAAGCCGTTCTGCCGGTGTTGGAAGGCTATCCTAACCTGGAAGAGGTAATGTGGGTTCAAGAAGAGCCGCGTAATATGGGAGCCTGGGAGGCGCTGAGACCGCAGTTGAGCAAGCTGATCAATGGCCGCTGGCCGTTAAGCTGTATTTCCCGCCCACGTCGCGCCAGCCCGGCTGAAGGTTCGTCGGCGTGGCACGGTGTTAACCAAAGAGAGCTGGTTCGACTGGCTTTTGATTTAGAATAAATCTCACGTGGAGAAGAAAAACCATGACTGTTAAAATTGTTGTACCTGAATCAGGCGAGTCAGTCGTTGAGGCTACGGTTAGCCGCTGGTTAAAGCAAGAAGGTGACTATGTAAACGCCGGTGAAGCCGTCGTTGAACTGGAAACCGACAAAGTTAATCTTGAAGTCGCAGCTGAACAAGCCGGCGTGCTAAGCAAAATTGAACACGGTGAAGGCGCTGACGTTCAGGTGGGTGATGTTTTAGGGTTGATCGACGAAAGTGCCTCGCCTGGGGAGCAAAAACCGAAAGCAGAGAACGGTGCTCAGTCTAAAGAAGAGCCATCGAGCGAGAAGGCAGGCGACCAGCACGAGCGAGCTACACCGGTAGCTAAACGGGTTGCTGAAGAGCGCGGCGTCGATCTCGCCCAAGTGGCCGACGGCGGCAAGCGCATTACCCGCCACGACGTGGAAAGTTTCATCGAGAAAAAGCAGAGCACACCCGTCGACAAAGAAGCCAAGCCAGTCGCCCCGCCCCCCCAACCGGAACGCAGCTTCAAAACCGAGCCGGAAACCAGCGGTGATCCGTCTCGGCCCGAAACCCGCGAGCGGATGACTCGCCGCCGCCAAACTATCGCCCAACGCCTGGTAGAAGCCCAACAAACGGCGGCGATGCTGACCACATTTAACGAAATCGATATGAGCGCTGTGATGGATATGCGCAAGCGCCGCCAAGATTCGTTTGTCAATCGGCACGATATCAAACTGGGCTTTATGTCGTTCTTTGTTAAAGCCTCGATTGGTGCATTGAAAGCTTTTCCGGCCATCAACGCCGAAATTAGCGGCAAAGAGATTATCTACAAGCACTATTACGACATCGGCATGGCCGTAGGCGCTCCGGAGGGGCTGGTCGTGCCGGTTTTGCGCGATGCCGACCGCATGTCGTTTGCCGACATCGAGAAAAAAATCAAAGAATTCTCGAAAAAAGCCCAAGACAACAGCCTTTCGCTGGACGATCTGCGCGGTGGCACGTTTACCATCACCAACGGCGGCATTTTCGGTTCGCTGCTGAGTACGCCTATTCTCAACCCGCCGCAGGTTGGTATTCTCGGTCTGCACAAAATCGAAGAGCGCCCGATGGCCATCAACGGCGAAGTGGTTATTCGCCCCATGATGTACGTGGCTCTCAGCTACGATCATCGTATTGTCGATGGTCGAGAAGCCGTGCAGTTTTTAGTGCGGGTTAAAGAGTTGATGGAAGATCCTGAAGTGATGTTGCTTGAGGGTTAGACGTTATTTGACCAAACAGGGGTGCAGCGAGGAAGAATCGCACACTCACCCTGGAACACCAAAATGGAGATGAAGCGATAAGGAGATTGGCCCTATAAATCTCCCAATCTCCTTATCGCCCAATCTCTTACTTAATGCCTCCGTCATTACCCATCGTAAAATCCTTTTCCTTCGAAAATTTGCGGTATATATTTTTCAATCCTCGATGTCCGCGTTTTAGATTGCTTGGCTCCCGAAAAGTAAAGAATGTAGCCTCGTTGCCGGCCCGGCGTCAAAGCCTCAAAAGCCATTTGAAATGCAGGGTCTTCATCGAATTTATCTTGAAGTTCTTCAGGAATAGGCTCCGGGGTTGTTTTGAATGCCACTTCCAGACCGGCTTTTTCCACCGCAATGGCCTCATCGATATAGGCCTTCAAGATGGGCTCCATTTCCTCGATTTCTTGAACGTTGGTGAACTTCATCAGGCGTGCCGCCTGGGTATTCTCACCAGGTTTTTCCAGAACACCGTGGGCATCCTTTAACAACGCGCCTTTGAAGAAATTAACCGAGCAGTATTCCTTAAAGGCACTCATCAGTACGATATTGTTGTTCTCAAAGGTGTAGCAAGGAATTTTCCATTTCAGATCTTCGGTTAGAGCCGAGTCAAGCAGGATCATTCGCAATTTCTCCAACTCAGCATGCCAGGTATGAACTTTACAGTCGGGCGTCTTCCATAGCGGGCAACGGCTGCAGCCGTCAATGAGATAGGCATCAACTTTAGGATTCATCGCGTTCATTTATTGATACCTCTGCGCCACTTGGTCGAATAGGGTAGCATGTACAAGTACAGACCGGTAAACAGAAGTAAGAAAAGTGGAAGCAGCGTTAAATAGCCTATCGAGAGGACAAGCTGCTCCTGGCCCAAGGGGACAACGTTGATGATGATATTAACGATGACGAGCACCGTAAAGGCCATAGACAGCCAGCGATGGGACTGCCGAATCCATTTGCTCCAGTTCATTGTAATCTCCTTTGAAAGTAAGACTTGTAGGACAAACTTAAGTTTGTCCTACGGATATTTTTATTGTCGATATCGTCTAAGCTAAGCTATCTGTCTCCTCATTATAGTTTAGTACTGCTGAGGCATCGACTCGCCGGTTTCTAGCAGCGTCTTCATGTTGCTGAGGATCCACGTCCAGCCGCCGCTTTGCAGGCCCTTGTAGGTGGCCGTTTCACCCTGAAACTCCTCGTGTACCACCGTAACCTTTGTCACGCCTTCGGATATCGATTCCAACTCCCACGTCACTTTCGTGGGCGCGTCTTTGTCCATCGGTGGCCAGAGGGAGTGGTAGGTGTGCACCAGCTTGTTGGGTGGCTCGGATAATACAACCTCGCCTTCTATAATCGGTGAGCCATCCGGCATATGGTAGGTGAAGGGCGAGCCGACGGTGAGGTCGGTCTTAAGCATACTGCCGTAGTAGTAGCGGGAGGTAAACTCCGGCGTGGTGATGGCCTCCCACACCCGCTGCTGCGGGGCCTTAATGATAATTTGATTAACAAGGCTGGGCTTTGAATCGGTGGACATAGTATTTTCTCCTTCGAGCACTGTTTTTAGATCGGCGAGCGCGCTGGTACGCACGGCCGCATATTTATTGATCCAGCGATCTGAGATCAGCTGGATGGGAACCGGATTGAGGTAGTGCAGTTTCTCGCGGCCCACTTTGCGCGTG
>JAGRBY010000459.1 GCA_020433835.1 Anaerolineae bacterium
TGATCTTTTTCTCGACCTTGGTGGAATCCTATAGGAATCACGTGATCTTTTTCTCGACCTTGGTGGAATCCTATAGCCAAAGGAAGATCGCGCAACATTTTAGCGGTGAGTCGAATGAAAATCACCGTAGGACAAACTTAAGTTTGTCCTACGCGTCGTTGTCGTCTCATCTGAGATTGTCTGACTCCTATGAAAAAGACCGAATTGTTTTTGTTGAGCTGCAAAATTCAAGGGCAAAGGGGCACATAGCGTATCCCGACGCGGTAAAGTGTTCACGCGCCGGGATAGATAGGTAGCCATCTCTATTTTATCAAACGTGTTAGGAGAAGGCCCCTTACAATCGCTGTAAAATTGTGCCGTTCACACCTACGGCCAGGCATGTGGTTGAGCCAAAGCAGTGGATATCTTTGAGGTTGACTGCGGTGGGCGAGTTATCATCCGACCAACTGCTGCCGCCGTCGCTGCTAGCCAGGATGGTGCCGCTATCACCGACCGCATAGCAGAAGGTTTCATCGGGGCAGCTTACGCCGGGCAGCGAGACGCTGGTTCCCGACGAACGCTCGCTCCAGCTACCGCCGGTATTGGTTGTTTTGAAGATTTTGCCTATCTCACCCACGGTAACGCAGGTGTCTTGCTGTAAACAGCTAATGCTCAGTAGCGATTTGCCTTCTTTCAACAAAAGATCCTTTTTAGAGATAACGCCAATACCGCCCGGGCCACCTGCATTAGGATAGGTACCGATAACCCGCCCGCCGACGCCAACCATCCAGCATGTTTTTGAAGAGATGCAATCGACACCATACAAGGGTGTGTTGCCCAAACGACCACTCTGCCAACTGGAACCGCCATTGTAGGTGAACCGCGCCTCGCTTTCATCGCCCACAGCCACGCATTCATCAGCCGAGATACAATCAACAGCGTCCATGCGGTATGACTGATTAATTTTTGACCACGAAGTTCCGCCGTTCGTGGTTACTAAAATAAGCCCCGTATTGCTACTGCTCTTACCGACGGCTACACAACGCGTGGTTGTCGAGCAGCTTACATCTTTCAGGTCTAAGCCGGAAATAGAGGGTGTGACCGGCGACCAACTGCTGCCGCCATCATTGGTTTTCAGAATGATCTGCTGGCCAACAGCCATGCAATATTGGCCGCCGTCGGCGCAGTCTACGCCATAAAGCACATTGGTTACGCCGGATGTCTGGCTAAACCAACCGGAAGGTGAATGGTAGACCAGGGGAAGGTAGATAAAGAAATCGGCCTGAGCCACCGGCCCGGCGGCGGGTGCGACTTGGGGGACAAGATCAGCACTGTCGTTTGGATCGATCGAAGGTAGCACGGTCAAGGCACCCAGCCCCAAGATTACCAATGCAATCGATATACCGATGATGTTAAAAAAGATGTGCAATAGAGAGTGTGAAGGCAATTTCGAAGGTTTCATTGTTGTATCCTTTTTTTGGTAGTGGTCAGTTAACACGAATACTATACCGGCTGCTTTATCTTTATCGCTATAGTACAAAAGTGTCGTAGAAAGGACTAATTAATATAAAGGGTAACTATTCACAGCCAATATACGTCAATATCAGGAGGCTAAGGCTGATTTACACCAAGTCATCTTGCCGCTAAACAATAACAGGGCCAGCTTATCCCTTGGGGGAGATATCCAATACTTCTTGCACTCTATTGACCAAAGTTGTTACGGAAAAGGGCTTGTTTAATATCTGTTGGGGAGTCAACTTCCATCGCGTTAAAACCTTGGTGGTAAAACCCGATAAATAGAGCACTTTCAAATCCGGTTGATGGGTTCGTATTCGCTCGGCCAATTCGGGGCCATAGATTTCCGGCATCATGACGTCGGTCAGTAACAGATCGACATGGATGGCGTTAGACTCGAGCGTAGCCAGGGCCTCCACGCCGTTCCGGGCATCGACAATTTTATAGCCGTGTCGTTTCAAAATTTTAATAATAAGCTCTCGGACCTCATCATCATCATCAACTACCATAATCGTCTCGTAACTTTGAGCCTTGGAAACCTTTTGCACACGATTACGATTAATGGGTAGGCTCTGCTCGCTATTCATTATAGGCAGTAAAATATTAAAGGTAGTACCCTGGTGAGGACGGCTTTCACACTCTATTTGTCCTCCGTACTGCGTAACAATACCGTAAACAATCGACAAACCCAAGCCTGTCCCTTTACCGGGGGCTTTGGTGGTAAAAAATGGGTCAAATATTTTGGCTTGAACCTGGCTATCAATACCCTGGCCGGTATCGCTAACGGTGAACCTGACATAAGTTTCGGTAGCTGCATCCTTTTCCTCGGGATGGAGAGATGCAGAAATAGTATCGGTAGCAATCACTATTCGCCCTCCTGCGGGCATAGCATCGCGAGCGTTAGCAACCAGATTGAACAGCACTTGCTCGAATTGGTTTGGATCAAATATAACCCAGTCGGGGTTGGCTTTCAGCGAAAGTTCAAGCGTAATGTCATCGCCAATCATTCCTTCCAGCAATCGCGCTATTCCCTGAATGAGATCATTAAGGGCTACCGCTTGAGCTTTAATAACCTGTTGACGACTGAAAGCCAATAATTGAGCAGTAAGTTTAGCAGCTCGCTGGGCCGCTGCTTTTACTGTGTCGAGGTCCTGCCGAACTGACGAGGATAAATCCGGAGTACTATCCATGAGAAACTCTAAGTTTCCGATGATAATGGTCAATATATTATTGAAATCGTGGGCTACGCCGCCGGCCAGTCGACCAATCGCTTCCATTTTTTGGGATTGTTGTAACTGGGTTTCCAGCTTGAGATGCTCGGTTATATCACGATAATACCAGACACGTCCGAAGTAGGTTTGGTCATCGACCAAAGGGGCAGTATATCGATCAAAAATGCGCCCGTCAATAAGAGATACTTGAGAGCGGTTAACTTCCTCATTATTTGGCATAAGCCGCTCAAAATCGTCGCGACATTTGGCCGGGTTACTTACTTGGGTGTAGACGTCCTCAGCAATTTCACGACAGTCTGATTTCTCAAGATCGATTTCAGGTAAAGACCACATCTTTAAAAAATTTCGATTGTAATAGATGCACTTACATTCCTTAGAACTGACAAAAGAACCGACAAAAATACCATCTAAACTAGCTTCGCTAATTGAGGCCAACAATGTGCTTTGGAGTTTAAGTCTGGTTTCAGCCTGTTTGTACTCGGTAATGTCTCGACAAAGAGCCACAACCTCATACTCATTTAAAGCGGATAGACGCGCTTCATATGTTTTAGAATTTGATGGGGATGAATACTCGACATTGGTTACTACCTTTGTTGCTAAGGCTTGTGTAATTGCTTCTCTAAATTGAGCGGCTGTGTTTGATGAAAAAACGGATTCAACGTGATTATAGATAATCTCTTCCGGCGGTAGAAAAAGATCACCATGAAAATTAGGCTTGACATCCAGAAATTGCCCTGCATCATCTAACCGAAAATAGAGGTCGGGCATCGCGCGAAAAATTGCTTCCAATTCTGCATTTTTCTGCCGCAATTTTATCTCTGCTTTTTTACGATCGGTGATGTCCTGGTTAATACTAATCCGCCCGATCATTCGGTTGTGATTATCCAAAAGCGGCACAACAACCCGTTCACAGACCCCGACTTGGCTATTTTTCCGCAAAAACCGTATTTCACCTTGCCAATAGCCGGTTTTTTGTAAGCCAGTCATTATAGCCTCGCGAGACTTTTTCAATTGAAGATCATACAACACTCCGGTAGATTGCCCTATCATTTCTTCTTTGCTGTAGCCAAACATTTTTTCGGCGGCCGGATTAATATCTGTTATATGGCCTGCTTCATCCGTTACCAAAATACCCACAGTGAGATGTTGAAAAATTAAGGCTGCACGTTGAAGTGTTTCGATCTGCTTCTTTTGGGCCGTAACATCTCGCACAATTACAGGATAATCACCGGCCGCATCTTGGGCTAAGGTATATTCTATCCAACGTATTGTGCCATCTTGACGAGTTACAGCCGTCTTTTGTCGAATAAACCCCTTTTTCTTTATCTGTTTCAGTAAGTGTATGGTATCGCGAGGTGACAACCGGAGACCCAGCTTTGAAAAATGAAGATCCAACAATTGGTGGCGAGAGTAGCCGGTTAAAGCTTCAGCTTGCGGGTTAGCATCAATACAGCAGCCTTTACTGTTAAATAGCATTATTGGATCGTGCGCATAATGAAACAGCCGGCGGTAACGTTCCTCGCTTAGCGCTAGCTGGCGCTGCGTAAACCGGATAGCACCAACATATCTACGCAACAGGATAAACAATATTAGACTGGTTATAAAAATAAACCCCCAAGCCTTAATTAGCCCCAGCCATATAAATGCTTTTGAGGAATAATAAACGAGAGTCACAACAAAAATGTCGGAAAAGCTAATCCACAGAATGCTGATTATCAAATAGAGTATACTTATCCAGAAAGGGCTACTTTCAGGCTTTTGTTCCAAATCACGAAGTTCGCCGACCATTTTACCTCCCTAAAATAGCGTGCTAACCAGAATTATTTCCAGGATACGTTGTTGTTCTTAAAAGAAAACTTTTTTGAGAGCAAGCAAGGAGCATACGTCACCGATACAAGCAATCCAGCTAGAAAGCCAGTACTAAGAGTGACCTATAAAGATTATCGGTTGTATCAAACTGAGACGGTCAGATTGTGGCAAATTAACGCAATATAAAATTTTAACATAAGAGCAAGGCTATTTACAACATGACATTTGTACTTTTGTAAGGTTACAAGCGCTGTAGAAGCTATTTTGCGGCTTGTCCAACGTAACAAGCCAAGAGGCGAAGGTGTTTAGAGGAGATATTATTCCAAGTAGAACACAAAAAGCTCGGCTTTGCATAAAGCCGAGCTTCTCAATTCAACAAAGGCAAACTAACTTATAATTACAGACTTAGAAATCGAAACTATCAATATTGTCGACATCAAAGACGGTCGGTGGGCCAAGGAGAATAACGCCGTCATCGTCGATAGTGTACGAGCCAAGCTTACCGGCTTCGAACGTATCGCCGGGGTTGCCTGCAATTTCGCCGGAGGCTAAGGCGTTGAGCGTGTAAATGGCCAGGTAGCCTAAATCAGCCGGGTTCCACAGCGCAAACGCAGGTGAAGCGCCACTCTTAACGTACTCACGCATTTGGTTGGGAGTACCGAGACCGGTAACCATCACTTCGCCTACTTTGCCGGCATCCTGAACAGCACGGGCAGCGGCGGCGATACCAACGGTGGTCGGCGAGATGATGCCTTTAAGCTCAGGGTAGGTCCGCATTAGACCTTGGGCTTCATTGTAGCTTTTCTCATCTTCGTCATCGCCGTAAACGGTGGCAACCAGCTCGATGTTGGCATATTCGGGCTTGGTGAGTTCATCTTGCATCCAGCCGATCCACTCATTTTGGTTGGGGGCAGTGGAGGTAGCGCTCAAAATAGCGATCTGGCCTTCGCCGCCAATCAGATCGGAGATGAGTTGAATCTGGCCGCGACCGATATCTTCCGATACGGCCTGGAGTACGTGAACGGTGCGACCACCCGGAGCAATTTCAGCATCCCAGCTTACAACCGGAATACCGGCTGCAATAGCATCAGCGCCGGTGGGAACCAGCGCGTCGGAGTCGTTGGCCGAAACAGCCAGACCATCAACTTGCTGGGCGATGAGGGAGTTGAGCAGTTGAATTTGCTCGGTGGCATCCGCCGTAGCCGAACCTTGATAGGTTACCGTCACACCCAATTCGGCGGCTGCTTCTTGAGCACCGGTATTGGCGGTATCGAAGTAGGGGTTGCCTAAGTTTTTGGGAACCAGCACGAAGTTGTAGGCACCATCGGCCATTGCTTCTTCGCCTTCGGCCATTGACTCATCGGTCATCGCCTCTTCACCTT
>JAGRBY010000045.1 GCA_020433835.1 Anaerolineae bacterium
AGAAGCTGTTTAAAAAGTAGCGGCTATCGGACAAATGAGGTAAAAGATAATGTGTGAACAAACAACGATACCCCACCGATATGACCGATAGCCAGTGGGCTATTATCCATGAAATGATCCCACCGGCCAAATCAGGCGGACGACCGCGTAGCCTGGATATGCGCCAGGTCGTCAATGCCATTCTATACATAGTTGTGGGCGGCATCCAATGGCGGATGCTACCTAAAGAATACCCGAAATGGCAAAGTGTGTACCATTACTTTAGAACGTGGCGTGATGATGGAACTTGGCAACGGATCCACGATACCCTCAGAGCTGAAATACGCCGTAAAGCAGGGCGGCACAAACATCCTACCGCCGCTAGTTTGGACAGTCAAAGTGTCAAAACGGGCACAACCCCAGCCGGCCTGCGCGGTTTTGATGGCGGGAAACAGGTCACCGGTCGGAAACGGCACATCCTGGTTGATACCTGTGGGTTCTTGTTGGCTGTGGTCGTCACCTCGGCCGCTGTTCAGGACCGCGATGGCGCTCGTCTGCTGTTACAAAATCTGGCCGGTTTCTGCAAAAAGCTGCGTCTAATCTGGGTTGATGGCGCGTATCGGGGTTCTTTAGTCGATTGGGTTGCTGATACCTTCTCCTTTCGGCTGAGACCTGTATTACGCCCGGAAGGACAGAAAGGGTTTGTGCTGTTAGCCCGCCGTTGGGTCGTTGAACGCACCTTTGCCTGGTTTGGTTACCATCGGCGTTTGTCCAAAGATTATGAGCGTCTGCCTCAAAGCAGTGAGGCTTTTATTTACATTGCTATGACCCGTCTCATGTTACGCAGGCTTGCTCCTAAATAACCTTTTAAAACAGTTTCTAAGCGTCATCTCCGTAGCTCCTAATCTCCAAATCTCCTGACGGAAATGTTCGTTTGTGATCAGTTACCGTAAAATCTAAAATTCAAAATATGAATTTTAGATTTTACGGCGTATCTACACGTGTTTAGGTGAGCACCCAGGTGCTTGAACAAGAGGCATCGTTTCCGTTATGCTCGTAGGTGTTCGCAGCAAAATTGCCTATCTTTCGGTAGGTGACAGGTAGGCCGGTACTTTGATAAGCTAAGACTATCTACTTCATCAGATCATAACAAAGCCGTGAGGTTATCATGCGCTGCCCGAAATGCAAACATCCTACTTTTAATCCTTTTACCCCATGTGAAAATTGCAGCTATAACGGTGATATGGCTCTTTTGCAGGAACTTTCTCATGTCGAATGGTTAGACGGAGAAGAGGTTATCTGGTCGGCCCTGGATCAGCACTCTAAAAAACGGATTCGTCATCATTACGACACCCGTAAAAAAGGTATCGAGATTGAACTGGGTTTGCGACTGCCACCTTTTGCAAAGCACGAACTGGCTGAGGCACATCGTCAGTTATTTTTGTCTAAGGCTCTCTTAGAACGGGTAGAGCAGTGGATTAAAGCCGGTTATGTCGACTCTTCGTCAAGCCAGACCTTTATTGAAGAGACGCAAGAGAGTATCGCCATCATTCTCGAACGATTAGATGCGCCAAGTTCCTCTTCTCACCCGATTTCGGAAAAAAATCAACTCAACCTTATACAATCTCTCTTCGAAGCTACAGACCGGCTACACAGGTTAAACGCTTTTGTTTCGCAAAAAACAGAAAAAACTGTACGTGCAGCGTTGTTGGCTGAACAAACACAGCTTGAAATTAAGCTGGGGCTTCGCGTTCAGCCACAACCGGAACCACTTGTGCCGAAGTCTACAGAGTCTCAATCGGGTACATTGGCGCCCTCTCCCGTGCGTAACGAGGAGACACCAGAGAACGAATCGTTCGTAGCGACTCAGCCTTTGGAACCTGTAGTTCCACGGATACCTTTACGCGATAGAATTTGGCAGGCGTTGTTATCAGAACGAACGCTGCAAGGGATGCTCTTTTTGGGTATCTTTCTTTTATTCGCGGCGGCTCTCTCGTTTGTGGTTTGGGGCTGGAAAGATTTCTCGGCTCCACTGCGCGTGGCTATTCCAACCTCCTTTACGGCCTTTTGTTTTGCTATCGGTTGGTATGTTCGCACAAAAACTCCGATGTATCGATCGGGGATTGCTCTGAGTGCGATTGCCGCTTTGCTGGTGCCCATTGATTTTTACACTATCTATGTTAACTTTCGTTTTTCGCCTGACGCCTGGCCCACTTTCTGGCTTATTACGTCACTAGCCAGCTTATTGGTCTATATCATAAGTACCTACCTCATTCGCAGCCGGTTTTTCGGTTATCTGGTAGGTACGGCGGCGGGCAGTACAGTTTTAGCTTTAATTCAAGTAGGTCACCAACTTTTTGGATTATCTCTCGATTGGCGTAGTGCGGGTCTGTCTACCCTAGCCTTGTTGCTGACGATAGTTGGAACGAGACTGACGGACAGCTCTCCTCAAGCTACAAAAAGTGTACGGAACGTGTTTTCCGTTTCATTTGGTTATCTCAGTTTGCTGGCTATGGGCGTCATTTTGCCGCTTACTTTCGGTTGGCGCTATCTGCAACGAGACGGTTTTGATACCTTACATCTTGCGTTGGTCATCAATTGGTGGCTGGGCTGTTGTATATTTGGCTGGGGTGCGATTACCCATCGAAGCCGGTCGTTAGGAATTATAACTGCCGGCGCGTTGCCAGTTAGTTTGTATCTAACTCAGGATTATGTGTTCCATCGGTTCGGAATCAATTCAACCTGGCAGGCATTTGGTTGGGCATGGCTTATTCCTGTTTATTTTATCATCGCCAAGAAATTAGAACGTCTCTCACATGATGTCTATCAGTATCACCGCCAGACAGCCATACGAAGCGGCGTAATATTACTGGGCATCACGGCTGTGTGGCCGCTGGTTCAGATCAACACGCATACACTCCCGGCAGCTGCAACCCATGCCTTATTAGCTGCATCTGTATTGTTGGCGGCACTGCTTTGGCAAAAGCCGTCTTTGCTGTACGGAGCCTCTGCATTTGCCTTCTCAGCGATGACGTTCGCGATGACAGCGACGGGCCTCGATATAGCTCAACTCAGCGTAGGATGGGCGACCTTGGCGATTGCGCATATTCTTCTGGCGTTACGCTTCGGAACCCGGGTTCCCACAAAGACCTTCGCGACGCCAGTAGTGACAGCAGGTTATGGGATCGCCGCACTGAGTATCCTTCCTCCCCTTTTTCCCTTGGACAACGGATTACTTACGTATGCTTTGAGCAACTGGATTCTCTTAACCGGCTGGGGAGCGTGGTTGGCCTATCGACATTACTCGGGTTTTGAGTGGTTTAATCGAAAGGACAAACCGCTTTTTCATTGGTTTGCGGCACCGATTTTGCCTCTTTGGCTTTGGATCTTTTCTCGTAATTTCGATTTGCCGGCTAACGTTCTGCCTTTAGCACTGGCTTTACTTACCTGGTTGATGCTTGGGTTGAGCTATCGGCTAAAACAAATCGAACCCGTTTATCAGTGGCCCTGGTATCTTGTGGGATTATTTGTAAGTATCGTGGCTCCAATAGTTGCATTTATCCATGCTCCTGCCGACTACGCTCCGGCGCTTACGTTATTGTTGAGCGGTTCTCTTTACTTTTTGGATGCTTACCTCAATCGCCATTCAAAAGCCTTAGCCGTAGGCGGATTAATAACTTTTTGGGGCTATCTTCTTCTTCTCGAACAATTGGCTCTACCGACCGGAGCTATCAATATCGGTGCAACACTGCTCATTGGCTGTTATCTAGCGTTTGGTTTCATCCTTGAGCGGAAAAAGGGAGATCTCTACAGTCATTACTTTCTTCGCCCTTTGTATGGAGCAAGTCATGTTTTGACCTTATACATACTCCTGCGCATTTATCAACCCATCTTTATCGATCAACTTCTCCATGGCT
The DNA here is from genome assembly GCA_020433835.1 of Anaerolineae bacterium. The sequence continues at coordinate 3,897 of JAGRBY010000045.1, forward strand.
CTCCCTGGACTACAGAGCGAGGATTATGGGGAGCTACCACGCACTACTTACTGGCAGCGATTTATGGAATGTGGGCAATACAAACACATCGAGAAAGATGGGGCCACGGTGCCATCTGGTTATTTGCACTGGGAAGCAGTTTTATCGCCATCACCTTGAGTACCGGTAGTGGCGCTTCAGCAGTTGGCTTTGCTCTGCTAGCGATGGCTTTGCCTCTGACCGAACGCGGATTAAATCGACTGAGACAACATCCCCCATTACCCCGCCGCAACCGCGCACTTATTAGGATAATCTGGTCACTGTATCGACGACCACTGCTGATCGCCGGTTGGTCAATCTCTGCCGTTACGATCGGCATAGCTCTATTACGGAATTTATTATGGTTAGGTGGCAGCCACAGCCAACAAATCTGGGCAACAATCGCGCTCCTAATGATAACTGCCCTTTATGCGGTTTCGGCCCGTTTATTCCGTCGGCCACTGTTTGTATGGCTCTCAGCAGCCCTTATCTTCGCTCCCTGGACGATTCTAACGCATTTGGGGTGGTTGACCCCTTACCGGCCTACTTTGCCGGCTTACGGGCTAAGCTGGTTAATTCTTGCCGGTTTCATGGTATTTACGGCTCAACTTTTAATAACCAAAAAACTGGATGCCTATGCCTTGCCGCTGAAAGTTGTAGCCCACATGCTAACCCCATTTTCTCTTTTATGGGCAGCCTTCGATATCGAAATTGCCTGTTTGACCATCGGTCTGGCAATCGGGTTCTACACATTCGCGGCTCGACAAGATCACTTAAAATTACCGATCGGTGCTAGCCGGTCAACCATTATATGGCGAACAAAATTTATTTATCCTATAGCGGGTCTGGTTCCCATCTGGTCTATCTACATAACCGCCTGGTTGTTACCTTCCGCCTCGTTAGAACTGTATGGCTTGCTCCTTATTGTTTTTGGGCCACTAGGGTTGATTGCCGGTCGATGGCTTCGCCACCAGGCTCGTTATGAGCAAGCTGCTCTTGCCTATGCTTTTCCGGCTTACTGGGTTACCTATACGACGCTTGTAATCGGAACACTGTTGGTGATAGGTGAACCTGCTCTATTAGCGCTTGTCATTTTGTTTGACGCCATGATGATGATTGTTTCAGCGCGATTATTCAAGCACCCAGTGTGGCTTTATATAGCGACCATACTTACCACCCTTTCACTTTATTTAGCGCTACAAGAAAGCTCCTGGTCGTTTAATCGCTTTGGCTGGTGGTTAATCGGCTTAGCCTCGATTTACTTGATGCTGGCTTGGTGTCTAAAACGGATCCGATTAGATCGCTATAGTCGGCCGTTGTTACAGATGGGCCTAGTCCTTACTTTAGTTAGTTTAATTCCGTCAAGTCTCGATGAAACCGGGGCAATGTGGGGCTATGGTGGCGCAGCACTACTCTACACAATTGCGGCTTTTTGGTTGCGTCAACCACCATTTCTGTCTCTTGCTTGTGGGTTCAGCGTAGTCCCTTATGTCGTGCTACTTCATAACTCCCCTTTGACGGCCGACTACTACGGATTAGCGCTTTTCCCACCGGCCGTTTTAGCACTCATAGCCGGAAACTGGCTTGACCGGAAATTCGGTTCTATCCAATCTTTTCCGTGGTCAAAGCCGGAGCAATGGCTCTCTGCGATTTTTCTTCGAATACGCACCTGGTGGGCACTTCCCGTTTATGGGCTAGGGTTAGGGCTAACAACTGTCGCACCATTTTACTGCGAATTTCGATCAGGTGTAATGGCCATTACCTTTATAGCGCAAATGGTTATCTTCGGATGGGCCTTATATCGCTTCCGATTTATTGTATGGTTAATCGCTATCGCTATCGCCGGACATTGTGCCGCGTTTTTCGCCCTCGCTTCAGTCGAGTGGTGGCAGCAGTCAAACCCTGCTCAAGCGTGGTTGGGCTTTTTACCTGTGGTTGTACTCACGTTATTAGTCGCAATCATTTTTGATGGTTATGGACGAAGATCAAGCCACGATTATAAAAGTTGGGCACAAATACTCTATACACTTGCTCTACTCGATATTGCTTTTGGCCAATGGGTAAGCTTCAATGCGACACTACCCGGCGTTTTTGTTTCGCTCAGTCACACCGCGCTGCTTGGCACTATGGCCTCGATTCGTCTATCGCGAACTTTAACTTATGTCAGTCTGTTTGCGGGCCTCTTGGCGGTTGGGCAAAGTGTTATGGCCTGGTCAAAACCCATTGAAACAATGCCAATTGTATTTGCTCAACTAGCGTTTGTATATGGCGTAATAGGGTATGGGCTTACCTATATTCGAAAACATAGACGTTTCAGCCCCAAATGGATATCAAGAATAGCGTTGTGGGAACTGCCCTGCCAACACTCTGGACTATTTCTATCGTTTGGAACTCTGGTTTTTACCGGCTGGTTAGGCATCGACCTGATTGGTTGGACGGTCGGCGCGCTGTTGGGGCTACCGTTTAGAAGCCTTGTTGAGATACCGGTTGTACAAATGACAATCGGCGTGTTTGGATTTCTGGGGCTGTTGTACGTCGCTACAGCGTTTACATATCGGCAAATGCGTCTGGGATATGGGGCTATTGCGATGCTGTTAGCCGCTTGGATGCTGCACGTATTTTACCTTCAACGATGGGATAGTTTCCGGCATGTGCAGTGGTATGCGATGCCGGCCGGACTATATTTAGTGAGTGTAGCCTATCTCGAATGGCATCAAGGTAACAAGAATTTTGCGCGATGGCTCGATTACAGCGCTACCCTTCTCATGCTCGGTTCGCTATTTTGGCAGACGCTGCTCTTTGGCTGGATTTTCGCTTTATTGCTGGGTACGGAAGGGTTAGCGGCTTTCTTCTGGGGTAGTTTCCGGCGACTGCGCCGATTTCTCTACACCGGCATGGTTGGCATGATTTTGGCGACGATAGGGCAATTGCTTAATTCACTCCGGTCCATAAATCAGTGGATTGTTTTTGGGTTAATTGGCCTATTACTTATTTCAATAGCCGTCATTGTCGAACGAAAACTGGAGCAGATTAAGACCTGGCACGAAGTTCTGGAAACGTGGGAGTAAAAATATGCACGCCTATTGGCCTCTAAACCAATTACCAACCAACCTTAATGTTTGGATTGCGACGCTGGCAATTACCCTCAATTTTTTAGCGTGGGGGGGCGTCTTGCTGGCCGCACCGGAGCCTTATGTAGTCGAGCCTATCCGCGATCCGGAGATCGTCACCTTATTAGAGTATATCCGATCCGATGACCATTCCGGCGAAACGTGGCAGGTCACGCTCACAGAATTAGAAGCAGAACAGACTATCACCTGGTATCTTCAACGCTACCCCCAAATTCCCTTTGCTCACCCGCGTGTTGAGATCACACCTGATTATATCGCTGGTGAAGGGGATGCCACCATTGCCGGTCTGCGGGTCCACGTTGGCGGCAAGGCGCGTATCACGTTATCTGAGGGGCTACCCCAGGTAGAAATTTTGGCTCTCAATCTGCCCCTTCCCGGTCCAATCCGGCACGCTATTGAGGATGAAATCGAGACTCAACTACGCCGAGCCGATCTCCTACCGGTTCGCTTTTCGACAGCCGAATGGCAAGATGGTCAGGTGGTAGTTCGTGGTGTAATACGGTAATATCGACTTACAGGATCAAAAAAGCGGGTGTAGAGCACACCCGCTTTTGGGAACCCAGGTTCCTAAAACTTACTCATCTTCTTCAACACTAATACTAACCAGTTCTGCCTTCATCAACTTGAACTGATCTTCGCCGCGTCGCACCAATAACTCGTGCGCCCAATAAATCGACATCCCCATATCAACTTCATAAACCATCAGATCAGGGTATCTTAAATTCTTTCTGCCTTTTAGCTGAGGGAGTGCCATCGGTTCACCTGCTCGCAAAGCTTCCGCATCAACCTCAATTTTGCTCAAAAACGGCTCCAGTCGACTGGCGAGAACAATATCCTCTTGACGCCAGCTAAATAAGCGATCGAGTATTTGGCTACCGGTAAGTGATTCATCGTCAATTAAATCAAATTTTTCAGAAGGCAAATGACGCTGCAAAATGGCAATCGGTGGCAAAATAGAAAGCAATGTCACCTCAATCGGCTTTGCTGACGACAAATCTTCAACCCTGAGTAAAATTTCCTCCAGCGTTTGCCGCAGCGATTGCAGGGCCTGGCGTGTTTGCCCATCAGAGGCCCGTGCCGCCAGGATATTGATAGTTTCCTCATAATTTTCCTGCGGCAGCGATAGCAAGGAATGCATCGTCTTGGCGGCATCGAGAATACGCTTTTCAAAACGCTGCTCAACGCTGGTCTGCTTCACCTCACGCAGCGACGACTGAGCCTGGGGCGGTGGCGTTGGCGCAACCTGCTGCATAGCCTGGCGACCGCTTAAATTTTTCTCGATAATCTGTTTGATGAAAGCGATTTGTTCCTCATCAGTTCTAAGCCGAATAACCGGGCGTAACTGTTTTTCCGTAAGCTGTCCGGCTTCGGCCAAATCTTGGGCCTCGGGCGAAAGGTTGAGTAGAGCCAAGTAATTGCGAACCATACGATCACCAATGGCCCGACCAGTGAAGCTCTTCACGCGCTGCCCCACGGCAATCTGAAGGTCACGTTGGCTAGGTAATTGAATGGTGTTCTCACCTGGAACCTTGGTTCTCATCTCGACATTCATGCGATCTTTGATGCGGGCCATCGAGCGTGCTCGAGCCAATGCCGGCAAGTCAACCCGGGCAGCATTCTCAGCTTCCTGTCGCTGGTGAATAACTTCTTCATCGTCCGGTAATGCTTCAACGATACATCGAACTTTGTTGAATTCCTCATGCCCGCGCTGAACCAACAAATGATGCGCCCAGAAACGTCGCTCACCCTCGCCGATGCGATAAGAAGCTTGATTAGGCTGCTCCGGATCGTCAACGCGATAAACATTCAACGGCTGGCGCAGCCCCACTTCTTGGATAGAACGAGCCAGCGCAAATAGTCCCGTATCTTCAATGACGTCATCTTCTTCATCAGCCGGCCCCTTATTGCGACCACCCAAAACCAACAAAGCCATCATATCGCCCGTCTCAGCACGAAGCACCAGTTGGCGCATGACTTCAAACGGATCTATCTTTTTTTCGCGCAACGCATCGCGTAAATCGTAGGGAAGCAGGTGGCGGGGTTGGGTTGAGTCGGGCATAATGCGATCTAAATTGACCTCATAGACGTGCTGATCGGTCGGTTTAAAGCCAATATCCGTTTTAGACATACTGCCCGATAGCTGGTCGATGACGCTCTCAGTTTTTGGCTGATCCGCCGATCCTCCTCGTAAGCCTAAATTCCGTTGGATATTGATCTTTCGCCTGGCCATAACTTTGTCCTTATCCGACGCGCTCTAAAAACTCGCCTCGTAAAGTGCGGTACATATTAGCATACCGTACAAACTCGTTACCATCACAAAACACCAAAGGCACACGTGATTCGGCCGACTCTCGAACACGTACTGAGGCAGTGACAACAATATCAAATACCAAATCACCATAGATATCTCGAACAACCTGCTCCGTGGTCTGGTCATAAACAGTACGTGGGTCGGTATTGTTGATGATTAACCCGGCCACTTGCAACGTTGGGTTGTACCATTTTCGGGCTGAATAAACATACTCAATTGTATCCCCCAAGGCTCCCCGCCCTCCGGCACCAGGATCAACCGGGACAATAACGTAATCACTGGCCGCCAGGGCATTCATCGTCAACCTATCCAGGCTGGGGGGGGTATCAATCAAAACCCAATCTATTTGGCCATGTCCACTGAGTTGGTCGAGTGTCCCCTTTAGACGCATTAAACAACTGCGCAAACGAAGTTCGCCCCCTTCAAGCTGAGTTTGGCCACTTTTAATACCCTTCAAACCATCATCGGCCGGGATAATAAACAGATTTTCAAATTCTGTGGGAAGTATGGCCTCTTCAATCGCCGCATCATTGATAAGCGCCTCTGAGAGCGTTTCAGAGCCGGCGTAAACGCCAAAGAAGGCTTCGCCCAGCGTCTTTTGAGGGTCAAGGTCAATACATAACACTCGAAGCCCGAGTTCAGCTAACGATGCCGCCAGGTTAAATGTGGTGGTGCTTTTAGCCGAGCCGCCCTTTAAATTGGCAAGTGTGAGAATACGCATAAAAAACCCCGATCTAGTGACATAATACAACAACTACGAAACCATTACAACTAACTTCCTGCGTCCAACAAAACAAACTCTATGCTGGTTGGCTGACCAACAACTCCCGACAACGCCCGCTGAACAATATCACGTAATCTGTTTTCGAGCCATTCTTTCGCCATATCCGAGTGAACGCCAACGATATACTTATCGTGTGCTTGCCCCATTAGACGTGTTCCCTGGATGATTGTGTCGTAGGTAGCCTGCGTCATCTGCCGCCGCAGCATGGATTGCGTTTCAGCCCAAATCGCCTCATCCACGGAAGGCGTTGCCAGGGGCGATGGGAAGGCCGGCAAAGGCTGGGAACCCAGGTTCCCGAACGCTTCAGGCAGTTCTTCCAGCTCGCCGGAAGAACGCCGTAAACCCAAATCAATGCCGGCTATATCCGCAAACTCACGCAAAGCTCGAACAAAAATAGCCCCACGATTAACGGTGGGAGACTCTTTAGCCGTATCAAGGCTTACCCGAACAGCCGCCACAAATAAATCAACGCGCTCCGGATAAAGAGCACCTAAAACTTTGTAAAGCATACCTGTTGAATGGGTATCATCCAGTAAGGTTTCAGTTAACTCAATAACTGGCTCAAAAACATCTCTACGTAGATTCTTTTTTATATTACTATGTTTCAGTTTTTGTATTAATATATCTAGTTCGTTAACGTTCTTTCCAGGATTCTCCGATTTATGGTCAAGTAACTCTGGATTCGTTGGGTTTACATAACTCCCTAAATCGGAGTCATTTTGTTTCACACGGGTCGGTAAATCGGAATTACCTGGATTTACTACGGGGTTATGTAAACCCAATTGAAGTGGATTAGCCCGTCGGGGTAACTCGGACTCTTTTTGATTTACATAACGTAAATCGGAATTATCCTGCTTACGGTTTTGTTTCGATATTTTGTGTAAATCGGAATTATTTCCGGTTACATTTTCTGCCAAGCGGTACGTTTCCAGGCCTAATTCGCCTTGCTGCATACGTAGTAATTCGACCTGTTTTTCCAGTTGGGCCTCATCCTCTGGTACCACGTGGTCTTCCATCAAAACTTCGAGCAAGAAACCAATCCGTCGTGTTTTGCCATTTTTGGTTTCGTAAGCATACCGCAAGCGGGGAATAAACAGCGACAAGTATTCAGCCTTTTCATCGGAAGGAATGATCCGCCGCCAAGGTTTGTCATGCGGAAGTGGTTCATGCTTTAGCCAACTGGCAATCGTTTCTTCGTGAACATCCAAGCGCTCGGCTAACTCGCGCCAACTGCAGGCTACACGTTTTGTGCCGTCGCCGCGCCGTTTTGAGTCGATACACATACTGCGCAGTAGCATCACCAAGCACCATCGCTCAGGTCCCAGTCGGGGTAGCCATTTTTGGGTAGAATAAAGGGTAACGGGAATCGCGCGTTCCGGCGCTATAATAGCGGCTCTGGCGCTTAAATATACGGGGTGTATAGAAAGATCTGTCATTGCGGGCCTCGTTGCTAAACCTGGCAGCCACTACCCTTTAATAAGCAAAGTCGGCAGCTACCAAGATTCTATTCTTCGGTACGCGGCAAAGTTGGCCTCGTGTGACTTGACAGAATGTCTCTTTTTATGTATATTAACGTCCAACAGGGGATGCAATTCCTGTTGACAAATACACTTCGGTCGATAGCTTTTGAGGCGGCAACCTTGGAAGCTATCACTTAAACCGGAACACTCTGAGGGAAGGCTCGCGGCAACGAGCCTTTTTTTTTTGCACCGGAACTTTGCCTAATTGAGGGACGGTGTCCCCAACTTCAGCCTCATTTCAGCCTCAGTTGTCGAAATTATATTCTTAACGCGACATAATGTCAAAAGTTACTTGTAATTTTGGGGGGTAGGTGCTATAATTAGCCCTAAGTTTCCAGGGGGGATTCTCACCTTATGCTCGATTTAAGCCCATTGGGGTTAATTGAACCTCCATTTTCGTTATCGCCCGATCCACGGTATTTTTATGTTTCTCTTCAACACAAGGCTACTCTGGCCAAAGTAACTTACGCTACCGAACAGCGGCAGGGTCTGTCTGTTATCTTTGGCGATGTTGGCGTCGGGAAAACAACCGTTGCGCGCCGGTTATATCAAATTTACCGCGACCGTACCGATTACCACACGGCTTATATTCCTACACCCCTGTACCCTTCTGATTTTCAGTTTCTAAAAAATATCTGTGCCGAATTCGGTCTCAAACCAAAACGAAGTAAGCTGTTGCAATTGGCGGCGTTTGAAGAGTTCTTGATCGATGCTTATCAAGGCGATAGAACCGCGCTGCTTATCATTGATGAATCTCAAGGACTTATTGGTCCCCAATTTGAACTTATTCGTCAACTCTTAAATTTTGAAACCAATACCCAAAAGTTAATCCAGATTGTCATGATCGGCCAAAATGAACTGCGCAACAAATTACGCCTTAAGCGTGCTCTGGCTTCCCGGGTGGCGACACGCTCAACGCTGGAGCCTCTTCACCTTGACGATACGCGTTCGATGATTAATTTTCGTGTTATGGTTGCGGGTCGTCAAGATGCGCTCTTTTCCGAGAATGCGGTAACGCGTATCTATCATCATAGTAAAGGCATGCCGCGCAGTATTTGTGTTCTTGGGCTAAATATCTTGCCGGCTGCGCTTATCCATCAAGTGGATGTTGTTGATGCCGACTTGGTTGATCAGGTCATCGAGGAGATGAAGTAATGTCGAAAAGAAACGCCAATTCCGAAGAGAAAGGCACATTTGCGAAACTTTATGATGTTCAAGAGCAGATGAGCCGGCGCAATGCCAAGCCCTTAGGACGCCCCCGTAAGAAAGTCCAACGTAAGCCTACCACTATTCATCTTACTCAAGCGGAGAATAGAAAGCTAAGCCGATTGCACTTGATGGTTAGCGAGCAGGTTTCTATCAATCGCAGCGAGTTGGTGGGCGTAGCGATTGATGCTTTGGCAACACTGATTGAGAAAAAAGGCCCTGCTGCTTTAGAAGAATTGCAGTTAGATGACATCGAGTCGTTTCGGGAATTAGTTTTTGATTTTATGAAATTATAAAATCAAAAAATTATAAAATCACAATTTTTTAAAATGGAAAAATCGGCAATAAACCTGGCAAGGTGCCTCATTATTCAGCTAAATAGCGACTTTTTTGCCTCTGAAATAAGCCCCTCTAACCTGTTTGTATCTAATAAAGAAAACGATATACCGGCCATATTGAGCTCATCGTAACCCAGATTGTGGAAGGCGCGAGCGCTTGCCTCCCGAGCCATAGCATCATAAATAGCCGCAAAGCTGTTTGCTCCTGGATTTTTACGTAGAACGTGGCGAATAAATTCTATAGCAATTTTGTTTGGATTATTCATAGTTTTCTTGATGATTCGAATATAATAGACCTAATTATAACACAGTCTGATAAATGTGGCGGTCGAATTTCTTGAGTTGTCCTTAAAAACTATGGATTTTTAAGAGAGAAATCGTTCCAAAATCAATGTGCTTTTTGCTATCGGTTTAAATCGACCACTTCGTTGGTTAATGTTTGGGCATCATGAGGAGATATTCATATCTCTATATCTCTGTCTCTATCTGCCTCCCTATCTGTCTTGTCCCGAATGAGTTTGCCAATTATGAAGCATTTCGCTAATTTCGGCAAGAAACCATGTATGTGACTTACCGGGTTTATCGCCCTAATAAGCAACTGGTCTACTTCACAAACTTAATCATTAACCCAAAAAATAGGCTGAGGACTGAGAGGTACAAGGCTAGCGTTAGCCCGTAAAATATCGAATTACCCCAAAGCCCCGGCCGTTCGTGGGTCATCTGTTGAAATAGAATAGTTATTTTTTCGTTAAGGGGCATCTGATAGCAGCTACGAAATGCGAAGTCGGCAGGGAGAGGAGCCGGGCCAAGGTAGGCTGTGCCGGGGAGATAAACATCGCGTTCAATACCGCCCACTGTAATGGCATTGCCATAAAGTGATTCTGGTGATGACAGTACAATGAGATATGTCTTACCGGCTGAATCGGTGATTTTTGGGATAACGAAACTGTGCCAGGCTTTGTCTCGAAGCCTAGAGGCATTGAAAGTGGTTGTAAATCGTTCGATGCCGTCGAAAGGGTTGACTGTATCGGGTGTGATTTCAAGTAAACGCAGCGTTACGTCATAGGTGTTTTGGCGCTGGTAGGTCTGGAACATCAAGCTAATCCGGTTAAGATTATTGCGAGGTGCAACAAAGGATTGGCCGATGAGTCGATCACCCAGGATTTGTTGCTCAAATGAAGGAGACTCATTATTGTTGATGGGCTGGCCCTCGCAGGCTATCTGCCTTACTGTTGAGTAACCAATGAGAGCAAGGCCGATGAGCATTAGACTCAAGCATAAGCTAAGGAAGACGGTACGGGCAGCCACTTAAAACCTCGAATAGAAGAGTGGGATGATATAGTGAAACAACACGAGTGAGTCGAACAAGAACAACATACTGGTTAAGGCCAGAAGACCCCAGTTACGATAGCCTACCGGGATAAGCTGCCGCCAGCCCAACATCAAAAAAAGCGATATGGCAGCTGTAACGGGATAGATCGAGCGCCCTTGCCGATAGATGATGACGTTAGTGATGGTGTTCCAAGCTAATAGAATGCCAATCGCTACGATAATGGAAGCAGCTAATACAACCATTGCCTGGATTCGGGTGGTGTAGCGAGGGTCGAACGCCAATCGCCATCGGCTTAGTAATAGAATAATCAGCCCTAAGATTGCTAAAATGCAGCCTGTCAGCAGCAATTGATACCAAATCGGATAAATTTGAAGAATCGTCCAGCCTGGCATAGCCCAGTAGCTGCGAAATAAATCGATGGGAACGATAGGGTTGAGGTAATTGTTTCCTTGGCGTACGTTTGCCCAGCCCATCCTAAGTAAATTCGAGAGCCTTTGGGGAGCAAAGAAGTAGAGCAGTCCGGCTAATGCCAATCCCGCCGGAATCAGCCAATACCAGAAGCGGCGAAATCGCCATAGGTAGAAAAGAGCGGCACCGCCGATAGCAAAGGGTAAAAAGTAGGCAGTCGCTTTGGTGTACATCGCCGCCAAGGTAAAGCCGAGAATGGCCAGTAGGTTGAGCCAAGAATAACCGCTTACCAGGCTGCGTATAATAAAATAAAGGGCCGCTACCGAGAGCAATTCAGCCAAATTACCGTTGTTTACCGTTGCCATCAGATGGGTATGTTGGGGATTAAAGAGAATGAGGATGGGAACACCCAACAACAGAAATGTGTCATTGGGAAATAGGGTTCTAACGGTAAGAAAGGCTAGATAGATGACCCCGACATTCATTACAACGGTTAGGAGACGGGTCAAATAGAGTTGTAGCACAATATCTTGATGCGAAGCCAACCACAAGGGCCACCCCATGGCCAGATAAGCGCCACGACTGCCGTACAGCCCTTGGTAAACATCCTGATACAGCGAGATATAGCTGCCGAGCGGTCGGTCTGGGTTATACATTTGGCGTGGACCGTCGAGAAAATCCCAGAAATCAAAATCAAAAAGCGACCGAGTCAGATCATCATACCAGATCGGGTCGTTGTCTAAGGTGGCGTTCCACTCGACCGTCGACAGCGAGGCTTTAACTCGTTCAAACTGAGCGGGTTCGTCCGGTGCTTGCCAGGGAGGCACTATAGAAGCATAAATTACTCCCCGAATGAGAGCCAGGATTAGGATCACGAAGAGAGTGTATTTGATATGAGCAGGCAGCATCGATTGAGGCTGCTGCGCCGATTGGTTCATACTTTTTGGTAACTCACTCTGAATTTTCAAGTGCAAATACTACCTTAACTGGTTCATTCACACAAAGTTGTAGGCGTTGGTACGTTTAGCGTAATTTCGAAAGGTATATGTGGGTAAGCGACGGCTCGTTGAGATCACGTGTCAACAAGCTATCGACAGCCTGATTCGTGATTTTTTTGTGGCGGAGAATAGCGCGTCGTTTTTGCAGGGTGGCCGGCAGCGCGCGGAGGAAAGCAGCGTAACCTGTGAGCGAATAGTACGGCTTTTTGTAAACCAGAAAGAAATAAAACTGGCCAAACAGAAGCATAGGACTGTGTTTAATCAGCAGCAAAAGGGGAATATTCTTGGCCAGGATCATCAGCCGGTTGCGGGTTGAGTAAGTGACGTACCGAGGCCGAGGTATCTCCGCCCCTTGCCCCTGGTGGAGCACTTCAGCCTCCGGCACGTATAGGCAGCGATACCCCAGCAGCTGCCCACGCAGCCCCAAATCGATATCTTCCAGGTAGCTGGTGAAATCTTCATCGAAAAGGCCCACGGTTTCAAAAAAGCTGCGACGATAGAGCGCCGCTCCGGCACAAGCCGATAAAACCTCGACCGGCTGAGTATAGCGATCAGCCGGTTCGCCTTTGCCACGCTTCCACGAAGAGCCGTACCAGCTAAAGCTGTCGCCGGCGTCATCGACCACCTCAGGATTTTCGAGATTGAGCATTTTGGAAGCCAGGAACCCTATTTCCGGCGGATTCTGCTCGGCTGTTTGCACCAATTTCTCCAACCAACACGGTCGCGGGACAGTATCGACATTGAGGAGAACGATGTACTCTGATTGGCTGGCCTTGATGCCGGTATTGACGGCTACGGCAAAGCCTCTGTTCTCCGGCAGGCCGATGACCCGGACATGGGGATAATTCTGCTGAATAAAAACCACCGAGTCGTCCGTTGAGCCGTTATCAACCATGATGATCTCAAAATCGTCAAATGTTTGGGCCTTAAGAGCATCGAGACAGCCGGGCAGCCAGCGTTGCGTATTCCAGTTGGGGATAACAATAGAAACTTGGGGTGGGTTAGCCATGGCTCAGCACCGTTTTATAGACCTCCTCAAAGGAAGAAACCATCGCCTGATAGGAAAAATCACGTGCTCCCAGGCGATGAGCGGCTTGCTGGAATCGCTCATAGTTTTGAGTTAGTGCTTCTACGGCCGATAAAATGGCTTCCGGTGTAACGTTGTCAATCAGTTGGCCGCACGCATTCTGCTCGATGTAATCGGCCATCGGAATCGAGCGACCAATCAAAACCGGCTTGCCCGCCGCCAGCGACTCAATTAGCGAGTGCGGATAAGCTTTAATAATAGCCGGATTTGTCGCCAGAGCAATGCTGGCGTGAACTTCGGCCAAGACATCATTAACATCAACGCGCTGATTGATAATATCAACCTGTTTTTCCAGCCCCAATCGTTGTACCCGAGCAACAATCTCATCAAAGAGAACGCCGCGCCACAGAAAAACAAGGTGCAGCCAGGGCGCTTGTTGCAGCGCTGTCAACAGGGCGTCGATGCCTTTGGTTGCAAATTGACCCATCGTCCACGGTGCCGAACCCACCATAATCTTGAATTTTTCGTTAACGGGCAGTGGATTGACCGTAAAATGCTCAGTATCGATGCCATGCCGGACCAGAAAGCAGTTTCGCACGCCCCAGGTTGTCATTTGGTTCAAACTGCGTTGATCGGAAACGGTGACAGCGGCCAAGGCGTTAAAGTAGTTGACATTGGGTCGCTCATGCCCAACACCACTGCTAACCGAATAGATAACCGGTTTGCGCAGCCAGCGTGCAATCGGAAATGCAAACGGATCGGCGTTGTAGAGATGATGGGCGTCGATAGTGGCCTCGGCGGTGCGGATGTGTTTAAGTTGGTGAAATCCAAACAAGAGACGGGGTAAGTAAACAGGTGAGTGCTCGTTCGGATTGAGGTGAACGAGTTCACCGCCAAAATGCTGGCGCAAGACAGAAAGTTCTTGCAGGCTGGCTTCTGTGCCTTGAATTTTGGGCGGCAGGTTGGTAATGTGGTACAGCAGCTTCATGAGGTTTCGTTGAAAGAGGGTGAAGGAGATTCGCTGCAAGCTGCCAGTACGCGCTCATTTTGGCCGCCGAATCGACCCTGTAGACCATCGGTTAAGCCCATCATCACCGCTTTAGCCGTAGAAGCTTGTCCGTTAAGATACAATTTTGTGGCCAGGGCCAAGCTATACAGCCCCCAAAAACCAAACAGCAGACCTTTCCCGTTAGGATAAAATTTGCGGATGAAAAGGAATCGATTCCGAATAATGTAATAGACGTAAAGGGCCTTCCGAAAGGCCGATGATCGCTCGATGGTGTGATAGGCGCGGGCCTGCATAACTGCTGCGCTCAAATAGCGCTGCTGTCTGGCTCGCCGGCAAAAATCGGGGATTTCAGCGCTAAAAAAGTAACGTTCGTCGAGAAGACCCGTGTGTTGAATAACCTCGCGTCGAGCGAGCATGACTGTGCCGGGGATATAATCGACAAGCTGAAGCGGTGCATGGTGAGATAGGCGCGAGACATGAGAGGTTAAATGCAGCACTGGATTCTGGCCTCCGGCGTTGAGAATTTGCTCCGGCGCGTTAGCATCACACATCACCGGCCCCACAATGCCGACTTCGGGGTAATCCTGCAACGCAGCGATTAACTGCAATAGATTCTCTTCGTCGATATGCGCATCGTTGTTGAGTAGCAGGATAACATCAAAATCGTGCTCAAGAATTTGGGTTAGCGCTTGATTGTTTCCGGCGGCATACCCCAGGTTGGTCGCATTTCGGATAAGATGAACTTGGGGGCACGCGGCGGTAATGCGATCGACACTGCCGTCGGTTGAGGCGTTATCGACCACCCAAATCTGCGGTTGAAGCTGCTTAAACGTAGCCAGATGTTGAATACACGCGATGGTATCGCCGGCGGCGTTCCAATTGAGAAGAACGATGGCAAGCTGTTGAGCAGCCGGTAAATCATTGGGCTTATGGAACTGATTAGTTTTCGATACATCAGCAATATTCATAGTAAACAACTAATGGTAAACAACTAATGCGGAATGGTGCGATGCAGTTTCCAGGCCAGCTTGGGGGTGCGGATGGGCGCTAACTGTACAGCTCGGGTTGGAACCGTTTGGTTGAATTTTCGACGTTTAGCCAGCGGCAGCCTAATGTTCCACAGCGCCGCCAGTCGGCCCCGCAGTGCGGCTGTATTTCTTAAAATAAAGATCCCATAAAAAATCGCGGCTGCTTCAAAAACAAGAATAATCGGTAGGTACAGAAGAAAACTGCCCAGCGAATAATTTTTGATCATGGTCCACAATTTGTTGCGCCCCAACAAGTAGCTTTTAAAGGGCGACCACTTACCACTGGTGGCCGAATGTACGTGGCGAACTTTGGCCCTCGGCGTGTAGAGACAGCGCCAACCGGCTCGCTGGCCTCGCCAGGCGATGTCAGAATCGTCGTAATAAATGAAGTAATCCTCATCCAGCCAGCCAATCTGATCGAGCATGCGACGGACATACAAGCCGCCTGCTCCAGCTGGGCCAAAAACTTCGACAGGCTTGTCCGGTTCATCCGCCGCCGGCTGGCCGATGTGTCGATTCCAGGCCAACCCGGCCCAATCAACCTCGATACCGGCCGAATCGATCAAATCCGGGGCGTGGTCGAGCACTATTTGGCTGGCAACCATGCCGATGTTTTCCCCCGACTCGGCCGCGGCAACCATCGCGCTTAGGAACCCGGGTTCCAAAACCGTATCATCATCGAGCACAACAATGTATTCACCCCGGCTGATGGCAATACCCTGATTAGTCGCTGTGCAGTAGCCTAAATTTTCAGCGTTAGGAATAAGCGTTACCTGTGGATATTCGGCTCGAAGCCAATCGGCCAAACCGTCGGTCGAGCCGTTATCGATGACGATAACCTCAAAATGGGGATAATCTTGGCTAAAGAGCGTCGGTAAGCAGCGTAACAAATGCTTTTTCCCATTAAGGGAGACAATGACTACCGACACCAGAGATAATTGTGTTGACATGGGTTCCTGAACCGAAATTAACAAATTGCGTGGATTATAACATCGAAGGAAAGGGGGAGCAAGGCATTTGTATTTGACAACGCAAGATCAGGACGCAGATTTTCGCAGAGTAACGCTGATAAAAAATTAAAAATCTGCGGAAATCAGCGTTCATCTGCGTCCAAGAATTTTTGCGCACACCGCAAATTTGTGGTGGTAAACAACGTTAAAGGACAGACACACAAACGTGCGGTTGTGATAGCCGGGTATGGGGCGGCAAGTGGTATTACTTCTTGGCCTTAGCCTCAGCCTTTTTATCAAGCTCAAACAGAAGTTTATCTACTTTAGCCAGCAGATCCCACCCGGCGTTGTCGGTTTGAGGGCCATAGCGCCCCATCTCACTTTGAGCCAGATAATCATTAATTTTATGAATCTGCATAACCGACAGTCCGTGTGCCTTTAGTCGATCGGCTAACTCGGTGCGGGTTAGACCCTTAACCGAGGTATCCAGCCGTTGCCCCAAATAGCTGTTCAACGCGCGGCTAACGGCCAAATAGTTATCATCACTGGCGGCGATAGCTTGCGCGACAGCCGAATGCATCGTTTCTTTCGGCTGCTTGATAACATCAGCTTCAAGGCGATTTTGCTCTTGTCGCTTTTGCCACAGCCACAGGCCCCCGGCCCCCACGACCACGGCTGCGGGAATACCGGCACACAGGGTCCATACCAAAACAACGCCCATCGGGAGCACCACGCTCCAGCCCGATTCGAGTGAGTCGGCAAAATTCGGTTTTATGGTAGCCGGCTCATTATTGGTATCAACACCGAAATTGCCGACCTGGCCGACCGGGGTCGCCGCAGAGACCACAGCCGCAGCGGTTGCTGTTGCCGAAGCCGCATCGGGGGTGGGAGGTGGGATAACCCGCACCTTGAGCGATTTGGTGCTGGCGGTACGGTATTCACCGGCAACCGGATCGAAATAGACCAACCGTGACGGCGGAATGGTAATATCACCTATTTTATCTGACACGATGAGGCGTTCGTACACCCGGGTTCCTTGCATCTGGCCGTTTTTCATATTCATACTCTGGCTCTTGAACGAATCGTACGTGCGCCATTGGTGAAGCGGCGGCCAGATAGGGTCCGGCAACGTATTGATATTTCCCACGCCGGTAATCGCCACCGACAAAGTTGAGGGTTGGTTGATAACCGCCACCTGCGGGCTAAACCAGGCTTCGATATCAAACTGGCCGACCGCGCCGGTAAACTCCGGCGGAGCGTCATCGGGCAGTGGTTTAACCTCAATTTCAAGGGGCTTTGTGTAGAGTTCGACCGCTTCTTCGAAAAAGCTGCCGGGAAAGATCAACTGAGCCGGGCCGATGTTGATGCTGCCCGTCGATTTGGCAAAAAGCGCCGTGCGGATTTCGCTTACCAGATAGGTGCGATCGCCGATATCGAGGTTATATTCTTGAACCGGCATTCCGAGCGTTTCAAAGCTGCTAAAAATCGGCATTTCAAGCTGCGGTTGGCGATAAAGTTTGATCGCCTGGTAAAGACGGAAGGTGTAGATTATCTGCTGCCCCAGATAGGGCGATTCATGATCAACCACCGCCTCAACATAGAAATCTTGGTCCTCCAAATCGGCGGGCGGCACGATATGGCCGGGCAGAACGGCATGGTTGGGCGAGGGAGCCGGCGGCGCACCCTGAGTCACCTCAAATGAAATCGAGGTCGTTTCTACCACATCATCGTCATTAAATTTAATAGGAATAGGCGGGATAGTGAGCGTGCCGGTTCGTCGCGGTTGGAGTTGATAGGTGTAGACCACCTCGGTTTGGATCTCACCACCTACCAGGCTCACGTTCGTGGCAATATCCAGGTCGATGACCGACAGACCATCGAGTGGCGGCAAAATCGGTCGCGGCTGTCGGGGGGAGTCGTTTATGGCTGTGACCGTCAGCACAACTACATCATCAG
>JAGRBY010000460.1 GCA_020433835.1 Anaerolineae bacterium
TTTTCTTCAGGTTTCGATTACTCATCGACAAGCTGCTGCCAGTTAATCTCATAAACTTGGAAACCGATTTGACAATCGATATTTGGCTCGACCAACAGCGGTTGAGAAACCGGCAGATCGTTTTCGTAAATCTGAACCCATAACTTTTGATGAGACGGCAGCAGCTCTAACTCAAGCTGATAGTTTCCTGTGGTATTGACTGTGCTTAGGGCAACTAAACCCGCTTGATTATCCCAAACCACTACTTGGACGCCTTGAAGTGGTGTTTCATGACCATTTTTGACGACGCCGTAAAAGCCATATTGTTCACAATTAGAGAATCCTTCAATCGGTTCTTCGACCGTGAAATAAACGTGTTCAGGTAACGGTGGGCCGGGTGTATTGGTTGGAACTGAAGCCGTTGGTAGGCTCAAAGCTGGTAGTCGTGTAGGGGTGGCCGCGGTGCCGGCTGTTTCATTTGGCCGAAAAACCAACACATAGGCCAGGCTCAGCATAAAAATTAACAAAAATACGCTCACAACCCCAAATAATACTAACCAAGATTTACTTTTTGATGTGCGTGGGGTAGACGTTGGCATAGTTGCGATCAAAAAAGTAGGGCATGCCATTTGGGTCATGCCCTATAGTGTCGTCAGGCTGGGGAGCAGGGATTCGAACCCCGGCTGGCAGAGTCAGAATCTGCTGTCCTACCACTAGACGACTCCCCAATATGTAACCGAGATTGTAGCATTTTCGATAGCGGAGAGCAAATTTTTTACGTTTCTACAATCACTGTATGTTTTTCTCTTAAAACCTCTTGAACCTTGTTGCGGAGACTCTTGGGTGTATAGGGCTTCTCTAAAAATTCTTCATCGTGGTTAAGCACACCGTGCTCAGCAATAGCATCACTGTTATAGCCAGAGGTAAACAGAACTTTGATGGCGGGTTGCAATTTGGTCAATTCCTCAGCTACTTGAGGGCCTTTCATGCCACCGGGTAAGATGACGTCTGTGATAAGCAGATGAATGTCTTGCTCCTGCTGGGCCAGTTGCAGAGCTTCTTGTCCTTGGCGAGCCGTAAGCACCTTGTACCCTTCGTCATCCAGAATACGATAGGTTAATTCTCGAACCATAGCATCGTCTTCAACGACTAAAATTGTTGTTGAACTAATTTGCGATTGATTGATAACTTGATTTGCAACAGATGGCGGCTCTTGCACAATATTGGTTCTGGGTAAGTAAATCTTAAAAGATGTTCCCTGATCCGGTTCGCTGTCGACCTCAATGTGACCCTTACACTGCGTAACAATACTTTTTACCGTAGCCAATCCTAATCCGGTTCCTTTGCCGGCTTCTTTTGTGGTAAAAAATGGTTCAAAAATATGGCTTTTGGTTTCGCTATCCATACCATGCCCTGAGTCACTTATCGACAGAACAACATAACTTCCTGGAATGAAGTTATCATGCTGATACATATCATTTCTCTCTAACTCTGCATTGAACGTTTCAATGGTTAACTGGCCGCCATACGGCATGGCATCCCGGGCATTGACAGCCAGGTTTACAATGATCTGATCAACCTGACCAGGATCGATGTTAACAAGCCCTAACATCGAATCTAGTTTTGTCATAAACTGAATATCGGCCCCCAGTAAACGCTGCAACAATTTGCTCATATTCTCAACAACACTGTTGAGATCAAGAATTTGCGGCTGCAGGACTTGCTTACGGCTAAACGCCAGCAACTGCCGGGTTAAGGCCGTGGCGCGATGGCCGGCAGCGATAATTTGTTTAATCTCCTCAGAGATAGGATGATCTTCATCAAGATGGGTATTTAAGGTGATTTCAGCCACACCGGTAATAACTGTCAACAAATTGTTGAAATCGTGGGCTACGCCACCAGCTAACTGACCAATTGCTTCCATCTTTTGAGCCTGATGTAGCTGCGCTTCAAGCTGTTTGCGCTCTGTAATATTACTAATAACACCATAGATATAAAAAGAACTTTCAACCGGCTCTGCCCGAGCACTATCGCGCACCCAGACTATAGAACCATCTGGTTGTAGTAATCTATACTGAAATTTGCTATTTTGGCCAGTGCTTAATTTTTTAATATGTTCGTTAACCAAAGCACGATCTTCTGGATGAACTACTGTAGAGATCCAAAAATCCCAGCTATGGGAAAGCATATCTAACGGGTAGCCGGTTAAAGTTTCAATATTAGGTGATATATAATGATTCTTACTCCGCCCCGTCTCCATAACCTCGAGCATATAAACGTGATCACTGATTGATGTAATCACACGGCGAAAACGGTCTGTCAACTGGGTGTTTTGGATGGCTACGGCAATTTGATAGCCTACTTCGCGTATTATATCCTGATGTTCGGCAGTAAAAGCGTCGGGCTTATCTGAAGTAAAAACAAGTGAACCAATCAAATTGCCCTGAGAAACAAGCGGTGCGCCAATCAGAGATTGTACTCCACCCGGATCTAAATAATGGGCCGACTCTGGAGCAAGAGAGAGCAAACTTGTTTTGGTTATTATTTGAACATCTCCCTGTTTCATAACATCAAGTGCTGATTTAACCCTATCCAGTGAAAAACGTCGCCCTTCGCTTGTAACATCGCCATCGCCTACTTTTTCAACCAAAACAACGGCTTCATTCGCTTCAAAATCAAACAGATTTATGTTGGCACGCTGATACGGAATAAGTGACTGTAAATTTTTCAGCGCCGCACCGCCAATTGCTTCAGCCGATTGGGCGGACAGGATAGCCTTATCGATTTGGTTGAGAATCTTCAACCGATTGGCATAGCGCTGTAATGCTGTTTGATTCTCTTTCTGTACAGTAATATCGCGCACAATGCATAAGACTAACGTATCGTCATCGTCATCTCTTAATTTCGAGGCACTCACTTCAACCGGAATTCGCCGACCCTGGCTATCGATATCAACTGTTTCAAAGTAGCGCCCGTTATAGTCAAGCTCCTTCTTGATGACCGTACCCGGCTCACCTCGAACTTCTGGAGCTTGCAGGTCAGTCACCTTCATGGTTAACAATTTTTCGCGCGTATAACCCAGCATTTCGCACGCTCGATGGTTAACATCAACAATCTGATCATCTTGACGATTTACAAAGATAGCATCGTGGGCCTGCTCGAAAAGAGAGCGGTAAAGGGCTTCACTTTCTCGCAGCTTCGCTTCCATATGCCTTCGGTGGCTGATATCTTCAACAATTGCCATAAACTCAAGGTCATCCGAGGTTTGATGAGTTGCATAGACAGTCAAATTGATCCAAACCAAAGACCTATCTTTACAAACATAGCGCTGTTCTATAGAGTATGTTTTACGCTCACCGGCTAGTAGCTGCTGGTGATAGGTTGAGTGGGCTTCCCGATCCTCAGGGTATACAATATCGTAAAAATTTGAGTTTAACAGCTCATTTTTTGTATAGCCGACAATTTGGCACGCTTTCTGGTTAACCTGTAACCATCGCCCATCGGCAGCGACCTGAGCAATTCCAACCGCGGCTTGTTCAAATGTGGCCCGTAGCCCCGCTTTACTGGCGTGCAACTGCTCATCGATTCGACCATGTTCTGCGGCAAGCGCTTCTAACTGATCTTGTTTTTGTTGAATTCTTATGGCTTGATCAACCAGGTGGCCTTCAAGCTCTAAGCGTAGTCGCTCGCGTTCCGCCTCAGATAGATGATATTGAGCAACTTCTGCTTCCAGTTCTGCATTTTTCTTTTCTGACCGCGATAATAAAACGCTTAACCAGACCGCGATAATGATAACAACAATAAGAGCGAGAATAGTTCCGATTGTTATTAGGGACAGTGGCGGATCAGATGAGTTTTGAAATGTTGGAAAATATTGAGAGGTATTGAGTTGAGCCGATAAAAAATGAAACTGCGGCTCAAGGTATTCACACCATTTTGACACGTAACCTCCGGTTTGGCTTAACTGAATAAACACCACACATCGGTAAGCACGTAACTTTACCGGCGCAGCGCAAAATTTAAGACGACATCAATGTCTCTCCAAAAAAGGCAGATTACAGATAGGTTTATTAGTTATATGAGGAGCCGGTTAGCAGCACCCAAACAAAACCTATGGCTCAAAATATGTGTTCATTCTTATTAATGTTTATCGTCTCATGAGATAACTGACTTTATTCATTCTACTACATATACAAAATTTTAGGAATATAAAACCACTTCGGATCGGCAAAAAAATAACTTCCGCATGTGTCATAGCGAGGAGGAACGACAAAGCTATCGCTGTGTTCGGAAGTGGGGATTGCTTCGCTTTTTCGCAATGACATGCCGAACTTAATTATTTTTTATTCCTTAGCTATTCGCTGACTCGGCTCTATAGCGAAATAGTTCGGTGTGGAGTATCTCCCGCAATTGTTCGACATCCGGCCCCGGCGAGCGATCCCGATGCAAAGGGGCGATGGACTGTCGCACATAGGCGCGTACTGCTTCGACTCCGTCGCCGGCACGGGCATGACGCTGATCGAGCGCAACAAGCCCCGCCAGCAACTCATAGGCCAGCATCGATGTCACCAGATCCGCCATCTCATACAGGCGGGCGATGGCCGGCAGCGCCAGCGACATATAATCCTCCTGCCCGCCGGAGCTGTCGCCGGTTGCCAGTGAGATGGGTTGCGCCAGCAGCCGCAGCCGCGCCGCCAATCCCAGACTCGCTTTGTGAGCCACCACCAACCCGGCATCCAGGCCAGGCCGAGCCGCGAGTTGGGGTGTCAAGCCGGTATCTTGCGCGTTGAGCAGCCGGTGTAGCCGTCGCTCGCTTAAACAGCCGACATGGGCCAACGCCAGGGCCACATGCTCCACCTGATTTACCAAATGCTGGTTATGAAACAGGCCGACCGATAAAAAACGCCCGCCTTGCGGCGAGTCATCGCGGACCATAAGCGGATTATCGCTAAAACTGGTTAACGCCACCTCAATGCGTTGACGTAGATGTTGAAGGGCATCGTAGAGCGCCCCATGCACCTGCGGTACCACCCGATACGAAACCGGTGCTTGCAGTTTAACCGCCCTAATCCGACTGTTTGCCAAATAACGCTGTAGTGCCGCTGTAATAACCAAGACGCCTGGCTCTGGCGAAGCGTGCTTAAGGGCCGGATCGACAGCATCTTTAGGCACGGCCAGCCCTTCCATCGAGACAGCCGCCACAACATTCGCCAGCGTCAACTGCTGCATCAACTGCCGATAGGCATCCAGCGCATAAGCCGGAGCTGCCGTAACCCCGTTGAGCAAGGCCAATCCCTCTTTAGGGCCTAATTGATAAGGCTCGACGCCGCGCTCAGCCAGAGCATCGGCGGCGGGTTGGCGTTGATTATCAGGGCCGAAAACGAAGCCTTCGCCAATGAAGGTTTGGAAAGCGTGGGTGTTGGCCGTAGCATCGGCGGCCATGCCGTGGCCCAGGCTCGGAATCCAGGGTGTGAAATCATCATTCAGCCGATCGACTAAGAAGCGACAGAGGTTGACGCTCACGCCATCCAGACCGGATAAGAAATTGACCAGGCGAATCACCATTGTCGCGCGAGCGACGGGTTTAGGCAGCGGCGCTCCGATGGCGGCGGCCCGCGCTCGTAGAATGTTATGCGGCAAGTCGGCGCGTTCGGCAGCGGTTAGGTTGGTGTTGACCAGCGTACCTAGCCCTGTGGTGACGCCATAACACGGTATCTCCTGCGCTATCAGATGAAGAAAATCGACCCAGCCTTGGTTAACCTGAGCCAACAACGTTTCATCGATGGCGAGAGGAACATGATCATAAGCCACTGCCTCGACGGCCTGCCAAGTGATGTCTGATGGAGTTTTGAGAATAATCATGCGTACGGTAGTTCCCGACCAATGCCCAGCCGCGCCGCTTTAGCCAGCATCGCGTGGCCTAGCGCAATGTCTG
>JAGRBY010000461.1 GCA_020433835.1 Anaerolineae bacterium
GTTGGAGCAACTCAAAGCAGATTATGGCGATGATATGCGCATTATCTTTCGACACCTTCCTCTTTTGAATATTCACAGCAATGCTCAAATCACTGCCGAAGCCGCCGAAGCCGCGGGCGCACAAGGTAAATTCTGGGAACTGCACGATCTTCTCTTTAAAGAGCAGGACAACTGGAACTCTTTGTCGGAATCGGATATCATTGATGTATTGGTAGATTACGCTGAGGAAGTGGGCGTAGAAGACCTCGATCAATTTAAAACCGACTTGGAAGAAGGCACCTATACCGACATCGTAACAGAAGAACTAACGCAAGCCGTCAATGCCCAAATTAACAGCACCCCCACGTTTGTAGTTAACCGCGTGCTCTATCCGGCCCAAGCATTTGGTTTGTCTTACCAGGGTTTGGAAGCGTTCAGCAAACTTATGGGCTTACGCGAAAACTGGTTTGCAGAGCCGGAGCAGGTCATTGAGCCGGATAAGGAATATATCGCGACTATCCAAACCGAGAAGGGCGATATTGTGGTTGAACTCTTCCCAGATACGGCTCCGGTCAATGTCAACAGCTTCGCCTTTTTGGCCGAGCAGGGCTGGTACAAAGACAATACGTTCCACCGGGTCTTGCCTGATTTTGTGGCCCAGGGGGGTGACCCCACCAACACCGGCGTCGGTTTCCCCGGCTATCGCTGCAGCGATGAAGTAACACCAAAACGCAGCTTTGATAAGGCCGGTTTGCTTTCGCTGGCCAATAGCGGGCCTAACACCAACGGCAGTCAGTTCTTTATTACCTACGGGCCAACGCCTAATTTAAATGCCAACTTTACTATCATTGGTCAAGTGATCGAGGGTATGGATATTGCCGAGCAAATTACGCCGCGTGATCCTCAGCAAAATCCTGATGCAGCACCCGGTGATACAATCATTGATATTATCATCGAGGAGAAAAGTTGATTCAATACATTAACAACCTATAAGGAGAAACCCGTGGCATTACCCCTCTACAACAAACAATTCTTAACCAAAGTAAAAAGCCAGGAACCCATTTTTAACAACGCCAACAACTATGGGGTGAAAATCAAAAATTTATCTGAAATAAGTGTACCCTTGGAGGCCAAAAAGTATTGGCGTGTGGTAGGTGTACATCACCTAACCGGGGCCGAAAATATGGGAAACCATCATGTTTACTGCGATGTTCTTGATGAGGATGGTGTCCGTATTAACGGTTCCCGTTTAGTTTTGACGCAAGGAAATGTGGCCCCGGTCTTTGCTGTGGTCGATAAACCGGCTCAGGAAGCCGGCACAAATTTCCCGATGTGGGCGTCAACACGGGCCACAGTTGCGGTTCATCACGACTTGCCAAGCGAGTCGGTAACAGGTCTAAGAATCGATCACGCCGATGAAGAGATAGGCAATACGTGGGGCCATCACTCTTTTTACATCGTTTTTCAGATAACGCCTATTCCTCCCGCAGTTGAGGAAGTCACGGAAATTCCCAAAGTAGATGAATCGAATAAGGACGATAACAATGATGGCCCCCCGCTCTCCTTAGAAGAAACAATTACTTTAACCGGCAAGCCACTTATCATTCCGTTAAATCCCGATGCCGGTTTTTACAAAATTGGCAAGCAGCAAAATCTAGGTGAACGGCTAAGCAGTGAGTACGACACAGAGTATCAGGGCCGCAGCTACCGGGCCCAGATTTTTGAAAAAGGTACTGTTTATGCTGAGGTTGGCGATTGGGGTAATATAAAAGTTATCCCTCGAACTAACTAAATTTTATTACGCTTAAAAAATATAAACGCTCTGGAAACGGGGCGTTTTGTTGTTTAAAGGCTCTAAGTTACAATAAAACTCTAACTTTTTACTAACTCACTTCACATTGAATTCCCACGGTTGCCGATTATTCTTATTGGGGATGTTAAAGCTATATGGCAATCTTCTCTTTATCCTAGTGTATTAAGACACATTCAGTCTCGGAGGAAAATTACGTGAAAAATATTTTAGTTACAGGCGGCGCAGGGTTCATCGGATCCAATTTTGTGCATTTGATGCTGGAAAAGTATGATGATATCCACGTTGTCGTCTATGATAAATTGACCTATGCCGGTAATTTAGATAACCTGGCTCCGATCGCCGATGATCCGCGTTATGACTTTTTTCAGGGCGACATTTGCGATGCTGCTGCCGTTGATACCGTGATGCAAGAGTACGATATCGATACCATTGTGAACTTTGCGGCAGAAACGCACGTCGACCGCTCGCTGATGGAGCCGGGCGGGTTTATTCAAACCGATGTCTATGGCACGTTTGTTTTGCTGGAAGCCGCCAAGAAGTACGAAATCGAGCGTTATCACCAGATTAGCACCGATGAAGTTTACGGCCAGGTATTGGAAGGGCGCTCGGTGGAAACGGATCGCCTCCATACGCGCAGCCCCTACTCTGCGGCCAAAGCCGGCGGTGATTTGATGGTTCTGGCCTACTACACCAGCTTCGATCTGCCGGTCACCATCACCCGAGGCAGTAACAACATTGGCCCGTATCAATATCCGGAGAAAGTTCTGCCGGTTTTCATCACCAACGCGCTTGATAACAAGCCTCTGCCGTTGTATGGTGATGGAAAGCAAATGCGTGATTATCAATACGTTAAAGATCACTGTGAAGGCATCGATACGGTTTTACGTAAGGGCGAAATCGGCGAGATTTACAACTTAGGCACCGGCACCGAAACGACCAACATCGCTATGGCCAACCTCATTCTGAAACTGTTAGACAAGCCCGAAAGCCTGATCCAACCCATTACCGACCGCCCCGGCCATGATCGGCGCTATGCCCTGGATTGCAGCAAGGTAGAAGCTTTAGGCTGGAAAAATCAATATAATTCCGAGCAAGCCATCGAAGCGACCGTAAAATGGTATGTAGAAAATGAAGATTGGTGGCGCAAAATTAAAGATGGCCGCCATTATCAGGAATATTACCAGCGCCAGTACGCCGGCCGAGAGGTCAGCGCACCCGTCGCTTAATTATTATTAAATAAAAAAAGGCAGGTGACATATGCACCTGCCTTTTTTTATTTCCGCAGCCATTTCGGTAAACGTCTTCTGATGGCTGTTTTGAGCATAATCGGCCTTAATCGATGCCAGGCAGTATGGCTGTTGTAAAGCTGGCTTGACTGATAAAGTTGATTATCAGGGCGCGATCCGTTTTTGCTGGGGCTAAACGTGTGATGCACATACTCGCTGGTGATGCTCTGAATTTCGCGCTGGTATGTCGGCAAGCTGCGCTGTAAGGCAGCAGCGTGCTCGTAAGGCGTTTGCCAGGGACGACTGGCTATCCCCATCCAACCCGCAAATTTAATCATACGGCTGTACAGAGAGGCGACCCCTTCATCCGGGCTGACGTGGTTTTGCTTACGCCACCACACCCCACCGGCCACCAAACCGCCGATAAGCAGCAGCCCGACAAGCAGTACGCCCCCATTTACCGTCGAACGCGCCACGCTGAGTTGTGTACCCAGAAAAGGGATACTGAAAGCAAAGGGGGCACCGCCGGCAAAAGCTTCATCATCTATTGGGATATTATCACCCGGCCCGCCCGGAAAGTTCTCATCCAGCTCAGGCTGCGTATTCGGCGGTAGAGCCGGAGAAGAAAATCCACCTTCGTCATTAGGCGAGGTCGGGCGAATGATATTAGGCTGGGCAGCGGTCGGTTCAAACTCTATCCAGCCGTAGCGTGGAAAATAGACTTCGACCCAGGAGTGGGCATCTTTATTGAGAACCTCATAGGAGTCTGTATCTGAGTTAAACGTGCCTCGGGCAAAACCGGCAGCAAAGCGAGATGGAATGCCCAGCGAGCGCAGCATTACAATCATTGAGGTCGCGTAATAATCACAGTAGGCTTCTTTAGCTGTGAAGAGAATGTAATCTACTTTATCGACATTATTGGGTGGGGCTGAGATGCCCTCATTATACGTAAGTGCCTGACGCAGATAGCGTTCAACAGCCCGGGCTTTGTCAAAATTGTTATCGTAAGCTTGTGTTATTTCAACCGCTAACTCACGCGTACGACTCGTAATCGAGTCGGGCAGTTGTAAGTATCGCTCCGTAATCCAGTCCGGATAGGCATCATCCGCAGTTTGAAGTTGGCGGATGGTTGCGTTGCTGACCGCTGACCAAACCTGATAACTTTCCCCTTCATCGACGGTAGCGTTGCTCCGAATATAGGTCACCTCTTCAACCCACGGGTCATCAGCTTCAGTCCAGTTGGAACTTAGAGAGTTAGCCGTCTCGATATCCGGCAAAGTGGTGAATGTAGCCCTGGCCGAGCGATCCAGATCGATAGGGGTAGACATCGCATACAGTACCGTCGAGCCGCTACGGTGAGAGGTGTAGGTTTGCGTCACCACTTCACGCGCTTCAAATACCGGCAGAGCGAAGGTTGTCTCTTCGCCAAAGGTCGCCCGTTCTTCATTACGAGTCAACCAGCCATCGCCGGTGTAATAATCATACACCGCAGCCCGCCAGTAGCGCCCCAGGCCATCAACATGAACATCCATCACCGGGTCGTCGGTTAACTGGCGCGGCCCGCCCAACTTAAGCGATGCCCCAAACGAGTCAAAAACGGGACGGTTACGGTAGTTGAGGTCGGCAAACATGCGATTCCATTCGCCCTGTACATCACGCCAGGAGCCTTCGAATTCATCAAACAAACCCAAGGCTTTGGCATCGACAAGCGGTGGCGTAAACCAGGCAAAGATAATGACCAATGCCGAAAAGATAAAGCCATCGCGCAAGAAATCGATACTAATATCCGGCCGGAAGAAAACCCCTTCCGAGCGCCACTTTCGCTGTTGGCTAAAGAGATTAAAACGAACGACCAGCAGTAAGGAAACCAGTAGATAAACAATAAACCAAAAGCTGATATCATTGGGCGCATAGTAAAGATTGATGAGCAAAACCAGGCCACCAGGCACAATCGCGGGCCATACTTTGCCGGAGCGGAATAAAAACCAGACCATCAAGTATCCCGTCACCCAGACAATAACGCCCATCTGAAAAATAAACATCAGATTATCATAGCTGGTGCCGCCTTGAATGGCTTGCTCATACCAACTTTGCAGCCGAAAAGCCAAATTCTCCCAGCGTTCCAGCCAGCTATAATGCACCGGCAAAAGCCGGCTGGTTACCCAAAACGACCAGCCGATACCAATGATAACGCTAAACAGATGAGCGATGATGCCCGGCAGAATACTTCGCGCCAGCATAAAGCTAATAACAATAGAGCCGACGCCCACAAAAGTTACGATGCCCAGCCCTTTCGTCCAGCCCGTTGCTCCGATGCCCCAGGTGACAATCATGACCAAAGCGGCGGTCAGAATCAAAACAGACTTAGCTTTATCAATACCGATAGGTCTATCCATAGATTGTTTTTTTACTCACAGCAATATTTGGCCTTAATGTGGTTTATCTATCATAGGACGGCTAGATGAGTCATAGATGAAGGAAAGATAAGAGACAAAAAAGCCTTATTACAAAATCCTTTAAAATCAAACCGGTGACAGTCGCTGGCGTGTAAGTGACTATCATCTTTAACGGTAACTGATTACAAACAAACATTTTCATCAGGAGATTTGGAGATTTGGAGATGAGGAGATGTCGCTAACAATCTCCTCATCTCCTCATCTCTAATCTCCCAAGCAAAATGTTACATAGTGACGCGACTGAGTATAAAACTGCGTAGATGCTCATTATAGAACATCTTTAAAAATCGGCACCTTCATCAAGCACCTGATCAGTGGGCGGTTCTTCCTGAAGGTCAATCGGTTCGGTCGTGGGTTCCTCGGTCGGTGGTTGGGGCGGAGGTGGTTCGTCGGTGGGTTCAGGAGGTAGCTCAAAGGTCGGCGATGGTAATGGTATCGGC
>JAGRBY010000462.1 GCA_020433835.1 Anaerolineae bacterium
TTGTTCCAACCTATAATGAAAGAGAAAATATAACCGACTTAGTGCAACAAATTTTGGCACTGCCCATCGATGCCCATGTTATTGTGGTTGATGATAACTCGCCGGACGGTACGGGCGAGGTGGCTGATGCGTTGGCGAAGGGCAACGCTCGGGTTGGTGTTATTCATCGAGCAGGGAAATTAGGCTTAGGTACAGCTTACCTGGCCGGCTTCAAAAAAGGTTTGTCTGAAGGGGCTGATCGGCTGATTACCATGGATGCTGATTTCTCACACAATCCTTCCTATATACCGCAGTTGGTTAACTTGGCTAACTACTATCATATCACCATTGGTTCTCGCTACATACCACAGGGTGGTGTCGTTAATTGGGGCATCCAGCGGCGATTTTTAAGCTGGGGAGCCAACGCTTTTGCTCGCACCGTTTTGGGGTTGAAAGCCAATGATTGTACGGCCGGTTTTCGGTGTTATCATCGAGAAGTGCTTGCGAGCATCGAGCTTGATCAAATTTTTTCCAACGGCTATTCGTTTCTCGTGGAAATGATATTTAAATGCCAGCGGGCAGGCTTTACTGTCGGAGAGATCCCCATTATTTTTGCTAATCGTGAACGGGGTACATCAAAGATTTCGCACCGCGAGATTTATAAGGCGATGTATACCGTGATGCGGTTGGCTTTTACGCGCCTCAAGCGTCGCCCTTATGTGCGGGTCTCGTCATTGCCGGATGCGTCAGGCCAGTCTGATGACTCTAACCAATTAGTTATTTCTCGTCTTTAAAAAGTACTTTTGGGCTAAAAAAAGTGACTATTGGCCCTAAAAATTAAGTACTTTCGTCTCTATATATTTGTCTCCGGTTGTCTTATAATAATAGTTAACGCTGGCATGTGATGGATGTATGAAGAACCTCCTTTCGGAAAAAGGCACTCTTAATGGGTGCCTTTTTCTTTGGTTGTAGAAGCTTACAGCGTGATGACGAGCTACAATTTCTTGCTCTACCCCTACTCCTTCTCTCTGTTTTTATTTTGTTTGATCTTTACCAGGTTGAAATAGGGCTTGATACTCAAAAATTTTTAACAGCAACTTGAGTTATCCACAAAAATTTTTACCATGAATGTATAGCACTATATACGGTGATAAATCAAGCGTATGGATTCTTCAACCCATCGGCCCCCTGTTTATGCAAAAGCTGCCGATTTTTTATTAATTTTCATTGTTTTTTTGACCAGCCGGCTTATGCTGCTGCTGGCTTTTCCGGCAGAAAGTTTAGTTGCTTACGGTGATTATCTGCATTATTTCAATGT
Source organism: Anaerolineae bacterium (assembly GCA_020433835.1). The sequence continues at coordinate 1,298 of JAGRBY010000462.1, forward strand.
GGCCAGTTTGAGCCAATCTGGCGGCTGCATGTTTGCCACCGGATTAGACAATCCCTGCTTTCCCTATATTGATTACTGGTATGAGTTTCCCCCCATTTTTGCCTATCTCAATGTTGGTGTTTTCTATCTGGCCGGTGGACAGTTTAAAAACTATGTGATTGTACTGGCCGTTGTTCTCCTTATAGTCGAAGCCGGGAATTTAACTTTAATATACCGGCTGGCCCGTATACTGCACGGGCCGGTGCGGGCCATTAACCTGGCCTGGATTTACACCGCCCTATTTGTGCCTGTCTTCTTTTGGTTAGGCAATTTCGATGCTCTGACGACATTTTTTATCTTGTTGGCACTCTACGCTTTAATTCAAAGTAAGTCGAAATTGCTGGCCCTAGCTTTAGGGCTGGGAACCATGGTGAAGTTTCTACCGGTGATGCTGCTGGCGTCGGTTTGGCGCATGAAAGGGGTTAAAAGCATGCTGGGCTATACGGCAGCTACACTGCTTATCAGCCTGGTGATTTTTGCACCCTTTGCGCTGATTAATCCGGAGCAAACGCTCGCTTCGCTGCGAGCGCAAGCGGGTAAGTCATCTTACCAAACAGTGTGGGCCATTATCGATGGGAATAATACCACCGGCAACTTCGGTCCGCTCATCGATCATTTTTATTCAGCCAGGGCCGGACAGCCGATTAATAATCCGGCTCTCATTCCCACCTGGCTAACCTTAATTCCATTCGGACTATTGGGTTTATTTGTCCTGACGCGGCCTAAGTTCTTAGATGATTTCAAATTCGACGTTGTGGTCTTTACTGCCTTTATGGTTACTATTTTTTTTCTGTGGTCTCAAGGGTGGAGTCCGCAATGGCAGACTTTTCTTATTCCATTATTATTACTGACTTTCCCCGAAAAGCGGGCAGTTCTGTTTATTATTGTTCTGGGTTTTATCAATTTTTTGGAATGGCCGCTCATTCTCTCGCGGGGAATGATAAGTTTGCTGCCGATTACGATTATTACGCGCACGCTGCTGCTAATATTGATCGCCATCGAGTTATACCGCTTACTGGCTCCTTCGTTGGTTTCTCCTGTTAACGAAAGTGAAGTGTGATGAAAGAAAGTTCCCTAACGTTTCCCGTTGCTCGGCCCTGGCAAAAAAAGCTGACCACCTACCACTTACTAGTGTTGATTACGTTTATTGCCATCTTTACGATGGCTGTTCGCGTTCCGGCAGACACGGATACCTGGTGGCATTTGAGTTCCGGTCAGTATATTGTCGACAATGTAACTATTCCCACCACCGATCCCTTTTCCCACACCAAATTCGGCGCAACCTGGATCGATCATGGCTGGTTGGCCCAAATATTCTGGTACGGTCTGTACGCGGTGGGTGGTTGGGCACTCATGGCGCTGGCGCTGGCAGCGCTGGTGACGGCAGCCTTTTGGTTTGTGTGGAAGCAGATCGAGGCCAACGTTTTCGTTGCTGCCCTATCGATGATTCTGGGAGCCATTGTTTCGTCGGTGGTGTGGGCCGCACGGCCGCAGATGGTTACTTTTTTGCTCGTGGCCATAACCGCCTATCTATTGGATCGCTACAAGCGGCATAACGGGCGATTGCTGCCGTGGCTGCCGCTGATCATGATTTTATGGGTTAATGTTCACGGTGGCTATGCCATCGGCTTTATGGTGATGATGGCCTATGTCATGGGCGAGGTAGCCAACGTGGTGACCGGCCACAAAGACGATCCGGTCATCAGCTGGAGTCGACTCAAGCATTTGCTGCTCGTGATGGCTATCTGTCTGGCCGTGGTAGTCATCAATCCGCACACCTGGCGGATGTGGGTCTATCCGTTTCAGACGGTGGGCATTGGCGCCTTGCGTGATTTTATTCAAGAATGGCAAAGTCCTGATTTTCACCTGCTCTATGTGCAGCCGTTTGCGGTAATGCTGCTGCTGATTGTCGCCGGTATAGGACGTTCGGGCCGGCAAGCGGATTGGACTGATCTGGCTCTGGTAGCCATGTGGACAGCCTGGGGATTGTTTGCCGCCCGTAATATTGCTATTTTTGGTCTGGTGACAACACCTATCCTGGCTCGCTATGTTGATCTGGCCTGGACTCGGCAGTGGGAGGTATGGGGCTATGACAGCGTGCCTTTTTCGAAAATATCCACAACCAGACTGCAATCTAAACTCAATTGGCTTTTACTGAGTCTGATTATTGTGGCTGCGCTTGTTAAAATCGCCATTCCCCTCACCCCCTCAGCCAATCTCAAGGCCGAGCAGGCCAGCCTACCGGCTGAGGCGGTTGAATTTCTGCAAGACAATAAATTGCCTGGCCCGCTTTTTAACAGCTACAACTGGGGTGGTTATCTGATCTTTAAGTTGTGGCCTGACTATTTAGTTTATATCGATGGTCGTACCGATTTGTATGACGATACCTTTATCCGCCGCTACTTAAATGTAATGGTAGCTGGAGAGGATTGGCAGCAAAGTTTAGATGACGACGACATAAACCTCGTCTTTATCGAAACTAACAGTGTCCTGGCGAAATTCTTGAGCCAGAATCCGGCCTGGATCGAGCAATATCGCGATGATCAAGCGGTTATCTTTAGTCGTAAATAGTTTTGCGATAGCTTACTACATGGTAGGAAACGAGAAAGTTTACAGCGTAATTGATCCCATCAAGGAATAGAACTGGTGAATGACTCCGATAGAGAACGTAGAATATTGAATTGATAGAGTTAGTTGAGGATTAGTGATGAAATTATCTGTAATCATTCCGGTTTATAATGAAGAAGCTACACTGAAAGAGATTATTAGCCGGGTTCGTGCTACCGGTTTAGTCTATCAGATCATCCTTGTCGATGATGGTTCGACCGATGGCTCGGTGGCAACTTTGACCCCGTTGCAAAAGGTGGGAGAACCCCATCTGTGCCTTTTACGGCATAAGCACAACCGTGGTAAAGGTGCGGCCATCCGCACCGGGTTGGCGGCTGTTACCGGCGATCTGGTGTTAGTACAAGATGCCGACCTGGAATATGATCCGGCTGACTATTCGGCCCTGCTGGCCCCCTTTGCCGATCCGAACGTTGCCGTCGTCTATGGCTCACGCAACCTGCAACGTAACCCTAAATCTTCATTTACCTTTTACTGGGGTGGGCGACTTTTAAGCTGGATTGCGACGCTGCTCTACAGCGCACACGTTACGGATGAAGCCACAGGTTATAAAGTTATCAAAACCGACCTGCTGCGTGAGCTTGGTTTGGAGACAGATGGGTTTGAATTTTGCCCTGAAGTAACCGGCAAACTTCTGCAACGCGGTATAGCTATCCACGAAGTCCCTATTTCTTACAACCCACGTTCCTGGGATGAGGGCAAAAAAATTCAATGGCACGATGGATTGATTGCCATTTGGACCTTGCTCAGGTATCGTTTCTTTTATAAAAATAGGGTTAACCCTTCCCTTAGTGAGACCGATTTAATCATGCCTGGTCGCTCGATTGTGAAAAATAATGACGAACCTATTGGCTAATCGATCCGTCAAACAAACAGATAACCATCCGTTGGTAGTCTGGATTATTCTGGGCGGTCTGATTGTTTTTTTGATCGCCATCGAATCATTTGCTTTATATACTGTCTTTACCAGCAAATTTCCCAGCGGTAACGATTTCTTCGTACGATGGCTGGGCGGCCGCGAATATTTACTGCACGGCACCAATCCCTACGATCAGTCAGTGGCTGAACAGGCTCAGCGGGCCATGTTTGGCCGGCTGACCACCCCCGAAGATAAAGATGAAGCCTATTTTGCCTATCCCCTTTACACCCTCTACTTCTTCTGGCCGCTGAGCCTGCTGCCTTATGCCTGGGCGCAGGCTATCTGGATGACCTTACTGCAATTTATGCTGCTGGGCGTGACGGTGCTCTCGATTAAGCTGGCGGATTGGTCGCCGCCTAAATGGCTGTTTTGGGTAACCCTTTTCTGGGGCGTCTTCTTTTATAATGGAGCACGAGCAATTATTCTGGGACAATTTTCTGTTTTAGTCGGCCTGGCCCTGCTGTTGGGATTGTGGGCCATTGAGACTCGGCGCGATATTTTAGCCGGAATTTGTTTGTCTGTGACGACCATCAAGCCGCAGATGGTCGTCCTGGTTATTATGTTTATCATGATATGGGCTGTATTTCAGTTTCGATGGCGCATAATCGTAAGTTTTGGTCTTAGCATGCTGACTCTGCTATTAAGCAGTATGCTGTTGGTTCCAAGCTGGCCGCTTGATTTCATCCGAAATACCATCGCCTATAGCGATTATGTAGCCTTTGGCACACCGCTAGAAAATTTACTCCATTTTTTGATGCCGCCCTCTCTGGCCGCTCCCCTAACTGTCATTTTGTCATTGCTCTTCTTGCTCATGGTCCTGCCTGGGTGGTGGATGGCTTTCAGAGGACGGCCCGGAGCATATACCTGGGCAATTATGACGACGATCATTGTTGGCAGCCTTGTGGCCTTCCGCTCGGCTACAACCAATCAGGTTATTCTCTATTTGCCCCTCTTCTTCTTCTTTCAGCGTTTAACGGGCTTACAAGCGGGTTTGAAAGCGGCTCTCACTGAAGGAGCGTTGATGGTGATAA